>PNLC01000223.1 GCA_013822885.1 Bradyrhizobium sp. | reverse complement strand
GGCGTTGCGCTGACGCTGCCGAAGGCGCGTGAGGCCTGCCCGCATAACCTCGCGCCGACCACCTCCTCGCTGATGATGCTGGCGCTCGGCGACGCGCTGGCGATCGCGCTTCTGGAAGGCCGCGGCTTTACCTCGGTGGATTTCAGCGTGCTGCATCCCGGCGGCAAGCTCGGCGCGCTCCTGAAATACACCCGCGACCTCATGCACACCGGCGATGCGGTGCCGCTGAAGCCGCTCGGCGCAAAAATGTCCGATGCGCTGGTCGAGATGACGTCGAAGGGTTTTGGCTGCGTCGGCATCGTCGATAACAAAGGCCTTATTGCCGGCATTGTCACCGACGGCGACCTGCGCCGTCACATGGGGCCGGACCTGATGACGGCGACCGTCGACGAGGTCATGACCAAGAACCCGAAGACGATCGGGCGCGATCTGCTGGCCGGCGAAGCGCTGGAAATCCTCAACTCCTCGAAGATCACGGCGCTGATCGTGACGGAGGCGAACAAGCCCGTTGGCATCGTGCATCTGCACGACCTGCTGCGCGCAGGCGTGGCGTAGGTTTGCAAGTCGTTCCGGGGCATCGCGAAGCGATGAACCCGGAACCTCGAGATTCTCAGGTGCGCAATTGCGCACCATAGTTCGATGCTCCGCATCGCCCCGGAATGACGGAGAGTCACTTCGGAAACCGTGCGGCCTTCTCTTCCAGCGGCAGCGCCAGGCCGTTCGCGAAATACGACACGGTGCGATAGAAGCCGCACAGCAGGATGATCTCGAAAATCTTCGCCTCGTCATGATGCGCCGACAGCGCCGTGAATTCGGCGTCGCCGAGCGTTGCCCGCTCGTGCAACGCATCGACGGCCGCGATCAGCGCCTGCTCCGCGGCCGACCAGCATGCGTCGGTGGCAGCCCCCAGCACAGTGGCGCGGACCTGTTCGTCGGTCAGGTGCGCAGCCCCCGCAAACGTCGCGACATGCACACCCCATTCGTACTCGCACCCGGTTCGTGCGCAGGTGCGGTCGATGACGATCTCGCGATCCCGCAAGCACAGCGGCCCGCGGTCCAGCAGGCTGCCGGCACGGAATTTCTCCCAGGCGCGGGCGTTGCCTGCCATGACCCGAAACAGCACCAGCGGCGGCGCCCCGCGCATAATGCGGTCGAACTGCTGCTGAATCTCCGGTGCATAAGGCGGCTGCAGCGGCGTGATGCGCGGCGCGGTCTGGGACATCACCAACTCCTTTGCTACAATAACAGTAGCAATATGCTACATAATATGTAGCAAGACGCAAGGGGATTTGCGATGCCGAAACAGGCTGGCACTGCGAAGAAGACCGTGCGCGGCTCCAGAACCGGCCGCCCTATCATGGCGTTGCTGGATCTGCTGGGCCGTCGCTGGACGTTGCGGATCATGTGGGAGTTGCGCGAGGGATCGCTGACGTCGCGCGCGCTGCGCATGGCCTGCGACGAAGCATCGCCGACGGTGATGCAAGCCAGATTGTCGGAGCTGCGTGAGGCCGGCCTCCTCGAACTCGCGCAAGGCGATGGCTATGGCCTGACCGAATTGGGCAAGGAGTTGAATCAGACCTTCATACCGCTCCAGCGCTTTGCCGAGCGGTGGAGCAAGCAAGTCTCGAGCTAGGCCACGGCCACCGTAAGACTAGCGCCGTCGGCCTGCACCACCTTGACCCGGCTGCCGGCCGGCGCATCGGGACCGGCGACGCGCCAGATCGTATCATCGATGCGCACCGTGCCCGTTCCGCCGACGATCGGCTTCTCCAGCGTGAACTCCCGGCCGACCAGCGCTTCGGTTCGCCTGTTCAAAAATGGATTGCTGACGCTCTTGCTGGAAGCGGCGCGCGCAAAGTGCCGCCACGCCGGCACGGCGGCGACCGCGAAGAAGGCGAACAACAGAAGCTGCGTCTGCCACGACGGGTTGATTAAGAACGACAGCAACCCCACCAGCAACGCCGCGAGCCCGAGCCAGAACAGAAAGATGCCCGGCGCCAGCAGTTCCAGCGCCATCAGGATGAAGCCGAAGATGAGCCAGTTCCAGTTGCCCAACGTCGAAAACATTTCGGCCATGACACCAACCTCTAATCGAGAAATATGACGTTCGCGCCTATCGCTGCGGCGCCACCGGCGGCGGGTTCGGACCGGTGTTCGGCACCGATGACGGCCGCCGTGCAGCGGCCGCCGCCGCGGCTTCGCCGAAGGTGGCCTTGGCGATCTCGCCGATGCCGGCCAGCGATCCCAAAATGCTGGTCGCCTCGATCGGCAGCATGATGATCTTCTGGTTCGGCGAATCCGCAAGCTGCCCGAACGCCTTGATGTACTTGTCGGCGATGAAGTAGTTCAGCGCGGCGACGTCGCCCTTGGCAATCGCTTCGGAGACCATCTGCGTCGCCTTGGCCTCGGCCTCGGCGGAGCGCTCGCGCGCCTCGGCGTCGCGGAACGCGGCCTCCTTGCGGCCTTCGGCCTGCAGGATCTGGCCCTGCTTGGCGCCTTCGGCACGCAGAATTTCCGACTGCCGCTGACCCTCGGCCTGCAGGATGTCGGCGCGCTTGACGCGCTCGGCCTTCATCTGCCGTCCCATCGCTTCCACCAGGTCGGCCGGCGGCACGATGTCCTTGATCTCGATGCGGTTGACCTTCAGCCCCCACGGCGACACCGCGGCATCGACCACGCGCAGCAGCCGCTCGTTGATCTCGTCGCGATGCGACAGCACCTGGTCGAGGTCCATCGACCCCATCACGGAACGGATATTGGTCATGGTCAGCACGATGATCGCCTGTTCGAGATGGGCGACCTCGTAGCTCGCCTTGGCGGCATCGAAAACCTGGAAGAACGCGACGCCGTCCACCGTCACAGTGGCGTTGTCCTTGGTGATCACCTCTTGCTCGGGAATATTGATCACCTGCTCCATCATGTTCATCTTGCGGCCGACGCGGTCGAAATAGGGAATGATGAGGTTCAACCCCGGCGACAGCGTGCGGGTATATTTACCGAACCGCTCGATGGTCCAGTCATAGCCCTGCGGCACGGTCTTGACGCCCGCGAACAGCGTGACCATGACGAGCAGAACAAAGACAATCGCGAAAATATCGAAGCCGGTCATACAATCCCTCCAAACCGGCAAGATGCGTCGCCGGGCACAGTCTCTCTTGGTCGGCAAACCGCGGCGCCGGTTCAGCCGGCTGTTCTCGGATTAATGTTATATAGCTAGAGAACCGTTTGCCGGCCACCAGATGTTCGTGGTCTCGAACGGCGAACAGCGCTTATTTTTGGCGGACGGAATCCAGCCGCTAGATCCAGCCTTGCAGCTCGCGAAGCACGAGCTGGCGAATCACGTCCATGCCGGGATCGCTATCGTTAAGGCAGGGAATTGCGGCGAATTGCTCGCCGCCATTGTGCTTGAAGATCTCGGCGTTTTCCTGCGCAATCTCCTCCAGCGTTTCCAGGCAATCGGCCGAGAAGCCGGGCGTCACGACGGCAATGCGCTTCACGCCATCCTTCGCCAATTTTTCGATGGTCTTGTCCGTATAAGGCTGCAGCCACTCGTCGAAGCCAAAGCGCGACTGAAATGTAAGAATCAGTTTGGCGGCATCAAGGCCCATGCGCTTGCGCAGGCTCTCGGTCGTTGCGATGCACTGCGCCTGGTAGGGATCGCCCTTGTCGACATATTTCCGCGGCATGCCGTGAAACGACGCTACGATCAATTCGGGCTGGAACGGCAGCGTCGTCAGGTGCGCATTGATCGAGACTGCGAGCGCGTCGATATAATCAGGGTCGTCGTAATAGGGGGGCGTCACCCGCAGCGTCGGCTGCGCGCGCATGTCGGCCAGCACACGAAATACTTCGTCGCAGACGGTGGCCGAGGTCGCCGCGGAATATTGCGGATAGAGCGGCACCACCAGCAGGCGGTCGCAGCCTTGCGCCGTCAGTGCATCGATGCGCGAACGGATCGACGGATTGCCGTAACGCATTGCCCAGTCGACCACGACGTGGTCGTGATCGGCGATCGCATCGGCGAGCTTCTCCGCCTGTGCGCGGGTGATCGTCTTCAGTGGCGACTCGTTCTTCTCGGTATTCCAGATCTTCTGGTAGTCGCGCGCCTTCCTACCGGGGCGCACGCGCAGAATGACGCCGTTCAGGATCAGCTTCCAGCGCAGCCCCTGGTCCTCGATCACGCGCGGGTCGGAGAGGAATTCCTTCAGATAGACCCGCACCCCCCTGGCATCGGCGGTGTCGGGAGTACCGAGATTGACCAGCAGCACGCCGACGCGTTCCCGCCCGGTTGCAGGGGCAGGGTCGGCTCTTCCTATGGGAGTGGCCATCGTCATGATTTCAGTGGCTTCGCGTGTTGGCCCATCCTTGTCAAGATAATGGCCGGTTCGATACGTTCACATATTGCCGCGGGCGGGAGAAACCATGACGATCGCCGAATGGTGCGTTTTCGGAACGCTGATGCTCTATTTGCTGACGATCGCCTCGGTCAAATGGGCCGGGCACCGCCGTTTTGACAATGCCAAGCCGCGCGATGCCGCATTCTACGAAGACCCGATCAGCGCCCGCGCGCTGGGCGCCCATCAGAACGGCATCGAGGCCTTTCCGTTCTTTGCCATAGCCGTGCTGCTGGCCCAATTCCGGCAGGCCCCGCAGCACTACATCGACGAACTTGCGGTCCTGTTCCTGATCGTGCGGATCGCCTATGTCTTCACTTATCTCGGCAACCGCCCAACGCTGCGCTCGATCCTCTGGAGCCTCGGGTTCGCGATCAATATCGCGATCTTCTTCCTGCCGGCGATCCGGAATTACCTGCCGGCCTGAGGCACTTGCGAATCTAACGCCGAAAAGCCGGGCCTGCCGTTTTGAGGACACATACCTCATCGTTGAAACTAGTTCGCGATTGCATCATGGGCAGGCATGGCACGGAATAGAGACCTTGAATTTCCGGCCCTCCCTCGATATCTAACCAGAATCCGTGCTACGATTGGGCCACCATGCCGATGCAGCTGATCATGCGAATTCTGGGAGCGGCGATCGTCTTGATCGCGCTTTCGTTCGCGCCGTCCGTTGCCCAGGCCCATCTCGGCCATCAGCATCAGTCATCCCTTCATGACGGCCACGCGACATTTCAAGCCGCAGCTCAGGAATCTGAACGGCCGGCTACGCCTGCATCGTTGCGGCAGTCGCAGTGGAATCCGACCGAGACACTCCCGGCTTCGGACCGCAACTGCGCTGGCGGCTGCTGTCTGTCCGCCTGCGCCGCCTGCTGTGCGGCCGGATTGCCGAGCCCGGTGACGTTCATCCCGGTTCTCAGGTCGATGACGCGCGTTGCGTTTGCGCCGTCACAGATGTGGCCCGACCGCGAGCCGGAGTCGCTCAGGCGGCCTCCAAAGCACTTCATCTGAATCCAACCGAATAGTGCGTTTGCGAGGCATGCCCCGTGCTGCCCGCAACCGACGGCAATTCAGATTGAAGGACTACCTTATGCTTTCCCATTTCGGGCGTGCCCTGCGTGCTCACGCGGTGACCGCGGCTCTGTTCGCCGCGATCGCCCCCGCTTCCGCCCACGAAGGCCATAACCACGAGGAGCCGCCGCCGGTCTCGGCAGGCGCGCTGCCACGCGGCGAAACCGATTCAAGCGCGTTTGAGCTGGTGGCGATCGCCCGCGGCGAAAGCCTCGATATCTATCTCGACCGCTTCGCTACAAACGAGCCCGTGACCGGTGCAACGATCGAGGTCGAATCTCCCGGTGGCCCCGTAAAGGCTGCTGAAGGCCCCGACGGCACCTACCGCGTGGCAGCGCCCTGGCTCGCCAAGAATGGACGCGCGGACCTGATTTTCACGGTCACGGCAGGAGATGCCACCGACATCCTGCCACTGACGATTCAGATGGCGCCAGCCACCGTGCAAGGCGCTGTGCGACGCGATGCGGCGCCTGACAGCCATATCAGCATGACTTCGGTTCTTCTCGTGCTGGGCGGCGCACTGGCGGGGGCGCTGCTCTCAGCCATAGTACTGCGCGGCAGGCGCAGGGCCGCAGCCCTGGTTGCGATCCTTTCCGTGCTGATGGGCGTGCGCGAAGTTCGAGCACAGGCGCATGACGGTCACGGCCATGAGGAAGAAAAGGCGCGGCTCGCGATAAGCACCGTCTCGGGCGAGCGCGCGCAGCGGCTTCCGGACGGGGCGGTTTTTGTGCCCAAGACCGTGCAGCGGATTTTTGCGCTGCGGACGCTGCTCGCCGATAACGCTGTTCACAAGAAGGTCACCGAACTTCCGGGAAGGATCATTCCCGATCCCAACGCCAGCGGCTACGTGCAATCCGCCGTCGGTGGCCGCCTTTCCGCACCGCCAGGCGGTTTTCCCCGATTGGGCACACGGGTGAAGCAAGGCGATATCCTCGGCTATGTCACGCCACCCATTGCGGCGGTCGACGTTTCCGACATGCGGCAGCGCCAGGGCGAGCTCGATCAGCAGATCTCGATCGTCGAACGCAGGTTCGCGCGTTACGAACAACTGGCGCCATCGGGCGCGATATCGCGGACCCAGCTCGAGGACACGCGGCTCGAGTTGGAGGGGCTGCGCGACCGGCGCGCCTCGATTGAAAAATCGCGCCGCGAGCCGGAGCCGCTGATCGCGCCGGTGGCAGGCGTGATCGCCGAAGGTAGCGCCGTGGCCGGCCAGATCGTTCAGCCGAGCTCCGTCGTTTTCAACATCATCGATCCGTCGCGGCTGTGGGTCGAGGCGCTGAGCTTCGAGAGCCTGGAGCCGTCCCGCGGCGCGCGGGCGTCGACCTATACGGGCAAGAACTACGACCTGCTCTATCAGGGCACCGGTTTCGCCGACCGCAGCCAGTCAGTGCCGGTGCATTTTGCCGTGACCGGCGACACGGCGGGACTGCGCGCCGGCCAGTTCCTGACCGTGCTGGTCGCGACCGACGATGCGAAGCAAGGCCTTGCCGTGCCGCGCGGCAGCGTGGTTCGCGGCTCCAACGGCCAGGATTTCGTCTACGAGCACGTTTCGCCCGAACGGTTCATGCCG
>PNLC01000222.1 GCA_013822885.1 Bradyrhizobium sp. | reverse complement strand
GATGGCGAGATTGATCGCACGATTGATCTCGCCGAGCCGGGCACGGCCGTCGCGGCGCTTCGCGGCATCGACGATGTCGAGGAATTTCAGTGCAGCCGGGGACACGCAGCGCCCGCGGTCGCCCTCGCACAGCGCGAGTTGCACCATTTCGTCGTCGAGACGGTGCCGCACGCCGAGCCATTTGTCGCGCAGGCCGCCCGCGGTGAGGGAGGAGGAGGCAAGCCCGAACGGCTCGGCCGTCCGCGCCAACAATTCTATCGAAGCCGACAGCACAGGGGTTTCCGCGCGCGAATCGGCTGAACCGAACCACGCTACGCCGCACGCAACGATGCCCGCGCGCCAGGCACGCGAAAATGCTGACAAGACCATCCGACGCCCCTTGTCCGGGCATCGGCAGGTTACTCCCAGCTCGTGACCGGATCACTTCGTGGAGCAGGATGGTCAGGGGGACTTTTGATCGGCTTAAAGCCATGCCTTTCCAGCGGAAAAGGGCAAAACAGCATCAAATTTAGGTTGCCATTCTGTCGAAAAGTTTATCGACCCAATTCAGGTTCGGGGCTTCAGGCGGGCTGGCGTCCGCTTTAAGGGTGCCTTAACGTTGATTTCCGGCTAACGTGGCTAATTCGCATCAGAATTGCGCGATTTGTTGGCTGGTTTGTAGTTTCTGCCTCCAAAGCGACATAAGGCCGGCTTGCGGACCGCGAACGAAGATAAGGTAAGTAAAAGTTCTAATTTTTATACATCGAATACATAGGGAAGTGTTGGATCGACGTTGAATGCCCGAAATTTTTGTTGCGGCAATGGCAAGTAATACTTGTCGTGTTCTGAAGAATTCCCCGAAAAGCGACGACTAAGGCCCCGGCCCGGCAGCTTGCGCCCCATATGGATGGGTTCCGCAATTGCTTATCTAGTGATATGCAAGTTTAGACCTCCGATTTTTCTATAATTATTAACCTTATCGGCAATGGTGCCCATTTGAGCTTGGCCGGCAAATTTACCGATCTCTTGGCAGACGGCCCGGGCTCAGAACCCCTTGGAAACTTCCAAGTCGGCAGCGTTTCGACGCATGCGCCCTCCGACGCCATAATCATTCCTGATGCCAACCTGCTCTTTAACGGCGACTTCAAGCGGTCGGGCGTCGACCTGATCCTGTCCGCCCAGGACCGCGAACTGGTTCTGCATGATTACTTCAAGGGCGAGAAGCGGGCGCCGCTGGCGTCTGCCGATGGCGCCCACCTCACCGGTGACATCGTCAACGCGCTGACCGGATACACCCAGTATGCGCAGGCCGGCGGGGATCCCGCCGTGGCCCAGGTGATTGGCCATGTCACCAAGCTGAACGGCAACGCGACCGCGATCCGCAATGGCGTGTCGATCATCTTGAACCAGGGCGACACCGTCAACAAAGGCGACGTGGTCCAGTCGGGATCGGATTCGACGCTCGGCATCACCTTCATCGACGGCACCGTGTTCGGCCTCGCGTCGAACGCCAAGATGGTGCTGAACGAGATGGTCTACGACCCGAACTCGACGGACAACAAGTCGCTGCTCAGCCTGGTGCAGGGCACGATCTCCTTCGTCGCCGGCGCCACCGCCAAGAAAGGCGACATGAAGGTCGACACGCCGGTCGCGACCATGGGCATCCGCGGCACCGCGGTTCTGGTCGAGATCGACTTCGAAGTGCCGGGGCAGGGTGGCGCGCCGCCCGCGAAATTCCAGGTGCTGGTCGAGCCCGACGGCACCACCGGCTCCTATATCCTGTTCGATAAAACGACGCTGACGCCGATCGCGACGGTCAACCGGGCCGGCACGCAGACCATCATCAACGGCCAGGGCGGGGTCAGCGTCCAGTCGTCGGTGCAACTGTCGCCCGATGCGCAGAAGATCATCACCGACGTCTTCTCGCTGAAGTTCAGCGACCTCAATAATCCCAATACCAAGCTGACGACCAATTTCACTGACTCGATCGTTCCGGAAAACTTTTTCGTCAGGGTCGCCAGCGGCGAGTTCATTCCGGTGTCGATTCAACTGGTCAACGTCCCGGGCGGTCCTCCCCCGGCCCCGCCTCCGGCACCTGTTGACAGGATCGTGCACATTCCCGGACCGCCGCAGGCCGACGCGCAAGGCGGTGCCGTGGCCGAGCGGATCGATTTGACCGCGAGTCCCGCGCTTACCAGCGTCTCTGGCGCAGTCGGTTATGCCGATGTCAACGTCGGTGACGTTCCGAGCGTCAGTGCGCAGTTTTCATCCTTCACCTACACGGATGCGCAACAGTCCGACGTCACTGCGACACTGACGGCCGAGCAGCTGGCGGCGATCACGGCGGTCGAAGTGCCGCTGACCGTGGTACAGGATCCCAACGGCAAGAATACCGGCACGGCGACCTGGACCTACACGGTCGCCGACGGCGCGTTCGACTTCCTGGCCGCGGGCGAAACGCTGACGCTGACCTATCTGGCGCGGGTCGACAACAATTACGCGCCGAACAACGAGACAGCGTTCGTGCCGTTCACGATCTTGATCACCGGCACCAACGACAAGCCGACCATCACCGCGAGCGGGGGCGAAATCACCGAGCGGATCGGCACCGGCAACAGCGAGATCGACGTCGTCACCGGGACGGTCACTTTCATCGATGCTGATTTGACCGACCGTCCGGTCGTCACCGCAGGGATCTCGACCACCGATCCCTTCCGCTATTACGACGCTGAAGGCAATGACGTCACCGAGACGCTGACGCCGCAGCAACGGGCGGCGATCCAGGCCGTGCAGGTGCCGTTGACTGTGGTGCAGGGGGCCAACAATTCGCATAACGGCACGGCGACCTGGACCTACAGCATTGCCGACAGCGAATTCGATTTCATCGCCGAGGGCGAGACGCTGAACCTCAACTACGTCGCGCAGGTCGATGACGGTCACGGCGGCGTCATCTCGACGACAATCACCGTGTCGATCCGCGGCGGCGATGTCGTGGTCGTCGGGACCAACGACGTTCCGACCGTCGACGCGACCAGCGCTGCCTTCGCTGAACTGCCGAACGAGATCGGCTCGGGCACGCCCCACGAGGCGTCCGGTACCATCACCTTCACCGACGTCGACCTGACGGACCGCCCGGTGGCGAGCGCGGTGTTCACCTCCTTCACTTTCGAACCCGCCGTGAACAACGTCGCGAACTCGCTCACGGCGGCACAGCTCGCGGCAATCGCCGCGGTGCAGGCGCCACTGACGGTGACGCAGGCCGCCGGCAACACCAACGACGGTTTGGCGAGCTGGAGCTACAGCGTCCCCGACAGCGCATTCGATTTTCTTGCCGAAGGCGAAGGCCTGACGCTGACCTATACCGCGACCGTCGATGACGGCCATGGCGGTGTCGTTACCAAGCCGCTTACGATTACGGTGACCGGCAGCAATGACGCGGTCGAGATTACCAGCGGCGCGCAGACGGCTGCCATTGCCGAGATCGCCGGCACCCATGGTTCGGACCAGGTGGATACGGCGAGCGGCTCGATCCAGTTCGCCGACGTCGATCTCACGGACTCGCACGAGTTCACGGTCACCGGCGTGACGGCATCCGGCGTGATGACGGGCCTTGCCGGCCACGACACCCAGTTCGGCTGGCTGACGCTGGGTGACCTGACCGACTCCACCGATCAAATCAACGGTTCGCAGGCCTGGTCATTCTCGGCACCAGATCATTACTTCGACTATCTTGCCGATGGCGAAATCGTCACGCTGACTTACACGGTGCAGGTGGACGACCATCACGGCGGGTTCACATCGCAGGACGTCGTCGTCGCCGTGACCGGCGCCAATGACGCGCCAACGCTCGCGGCGGAGAACGCGGGCAAGCTCACGGATACCGCGGCAAACGACAGCTTCGGCAAAATCACGGGCACACTGGACGGCAGCGATGCAGATCACGGCGAGACCGCCACGCTGAGCTACACCGCGCTCGACGGATCGAACGCGGTGAATACCGCGGTCGCTGGCCTCTACGGCGCGCTCACGGTGAACGCCGACGGTACCTACACCTACGTTCCCAATGCCGCCGCGATCAACGCGCTGCGCGACGGCAGCTACATCGATACCTTCACGGTACAGACTACCGACGTCCACGGCGCCGTTGCCACGGCCGTTCTGACGGTCGATGTGAGGGGCGCCAACGACACGCCCTCGATCGTGGGTGAGGTCGATCCCCCCACGCAAGTTATCGTGGTGTCTGCTCCGGCCTCGCCGCACGTGCTTGCCGCGGGCGTCAACGTGAACTCGTTCGGCTTGAACACGGAAACCTTCGATGGCCTGACGGTGAACAGCGGCGCCGGTCGGGGCAATTTTGAGAGCGCCGCGCTCGGTGCCCAGTTCTCCGCTTCCGGCAATGCCGGAATCACTGTCGGCACTTCGTCGCTCGGCGCGGCCCCTTATGTCGGACCGTCACCGGGACACAAGGACACCACCAACTATTTGAGCATCCTCGGCAACGCCACCGAGACCATCACCTTTACGTCTGACAAGAACACTTTCGGCCTCTATTGGGGGTCGGTCGATTCCTACAATTCCATCAAGTTTTATGACGGAACGACGCTCGTTGCCTCCTACACCGGCGCCGATATCAGCCCGCTGTTTCCGGACGGCAACCAGGGTTCGTTCGCCTCGAATGGATACGTGGAATTCACGGGCCTGCATTCATTCAACAAGGTCGTGCTCGCCAGCAGCTCGAACGCATTCGAGATCGACAACATTTCCGCCGGATACATTCCGCCGTCCACGCTCGAGCCGGTCACGGGTACGCTCAGTGTCCATGATGCCGACGTCGGCGACACATTGACGGCATTCGTGGCCGGCAATGCCACAATCGAGTACAATGGCTCGACGGCGATGCCGGGCGGCATCGACATCTCGGCGCTGCTGAATGCCGGCAACGTGACGTTCGACAGCATGCTGAGCAACGGCGGAACGGCCGTCCTGCAATGGACCTATCATCCGATCAACGCCGATCTCGACTTCCTGCATGCCGGCGATGTGCTGAAGATCAAGTTCGTCGCGGAGGTGAGTGACGGTCATGGTCAAACCGGAAGCCAGCCGCTGACGATCACGCTCGTCGGTGCCGATAGTGCGGCGAACGCAGCGAACACCAGCGCGTCCGGGCCGATGATCGAAACTGACGCTTTCGCCGTCACCGAACTCGACAGTTTCGGCCCTACCGACCCGGTCCATTTCATCTTCAACGAGGGTGGAACGGGTCCGGACGTCACCTTGACCGGAACGTCCGGCAAGGACGTCATTTTCGCGACCGGTCATGCGGACACGTTGACCGGCGGTATGAGTGCCGATCAGTTCGTCTTCGCGCCGGAAACCAGCCCGAGCGCGGATACGATTACGGATTTCAAGCCGGGAGAGGATCATATCGATCTCCGGGCCTTCTCGTTCGTGGACAGCTCAAATATCGCCAGCTGGCTCGACACCCATGCCACGACGTCCGGAGCGGATTCGCTGATCTCGCTGAACAGCGGCGATTCCATCACCCTCAAGAACATCGCGCTCGCCAGCCTGCATGCCAGCGACTTCATCGTGACGCCGCATCACTAGCTAGTGTGACGCGTCGTCGATCGAGCCAACTTCGCGATGCCGACGCCATCTTCCGGCTTGTCTGAGGCGGCGAGTTGGGCGAACAATCGAAGCCATGAAGCGATTTCGAGCCCTGCCGAGGTGGTTCAAGCGACGCATCGGGTATGACCGGCTGCTGTGCTTTGCGCTGCTGATCGGCTTTGCCGCATTGCGCGTCGCGGATCCAGCGCCGGTCGAGGAAATTCGCGTCAGGACCTTTGACGCTTTCCAGCGCGTCGATCCCCGCCAGAAGACGTCGAGGCCGGTCACCATCGTCGACATCGACGACAAGAGCCTGGAAAAGCTCGGGCAGTGGCCGTGGCCGCGCACCCGGATCGCGGATCTGGTCACCGAACTGACCCGGCTTGGCGCGGTCGTGATCGCGTTCGACGCGGTGTTCTCGGAACCCGATCGTCTCAACCCTGCCTTTGCGGCGGATACGTTCCGCAATCTCGACGAGGAAACCCGCGCCAGGCTGCGCGCGTTGCCGAGCAACGACCAGGTCTTTGCCGACGCCATCAGGGCATCCCGCGTCGTGCTCGGCGAATCCGGGCTGCCGGAGGAAATTGCGCCGATCGACAAGACGTTGCCGGTCACCGGGCTGGCGATGCTGGGCGAGGAGCCGCAGCGCTTCATGTTCGATTTCCCCGGACTGCTGCGCAACGTGCCGGTGCTGGAACATGCGGCTGCCGGACGCGGCCTGTTCACGATCAAGCCCGAGCGCGACGGCATCGTTAGGCGGGTGCCGATGATCATGCTGGCGCAAGGCCAGACCATGCCGTCGCTGACCTTCGAGATGCTGCGCGTGGCCACCGGGTCCGGCACGATCCTGATCAAGGCCGAGAAAGGCGGCATCAAGAGCCTGGGCATCAAGGGCGTCCAGATTCCGACCGACCATAACGGCCAGCTCTGGGTCCATTACGCCCGCAACGATGCCTCGATCTATGTTCCCGCGATCAACGTACTGGAGAAAAACGTCGCGCCCGACATGATCGCCGGCAAGCTGGTGCTGATCGGCACTTCTGCGGTCGGCCTCAACGACATCAAGACCACGCCGGTTTCGCGCGCCATGCCCGGCGTGGAAATCCATGCCCAGGTGCTCGAGACCACCTTGTCCGGCGAGGTAATCTCGGCGCCGATCTACGGCATCGCCGTCGAGTTCGCGGCCGCCATCCTGTTCGGACTGCTGGTGATCGCTTTCGCGCCTCTGTTTGGACCGGTCACGCTGGTCGCCCTCGGTGCCGCGTTCGCATCCGTGCTTCTCGGAACGTCGGTCTATTTCTACACGCAGCACCGCCTGCTGATCGATTTCACCTATCCGCTATTGTCGACGACGGCGATCTATCTCACGCTGATCTTTGCGAGCTTCGTGCGCGAGCAGCAGCAGCGCAAGCAGATCCGTGGCGCCTTCGCACAATACATGTCGCCAGTGCTGGTCGAACAGCTGGCGCAGTCGCCGGAAAA
>PNLC01000221.1 GCA_013822885.1 Bradyrhizobium sp. | reverse complement strand
TACAGGTTCAGCGGGAGCATCCCGGCCTTCCCTGCGCAGTGGCTTTACGGCTTACTTCGTGCTCTCCCCAGTGAACGGCTCTTTTGCCACTGTCGCCGTGCAGATACTTCTGCGCGACTTGACGCCAGCACCGCGGCGTCAGGACCACACGACTTCGCCGTACGCTTCCTGCGCGTACGTCTCGCGCATTCCGCGTCCACCGCATCCCACCGCGCGTTCGTGACGTGCGCACGCCCCTCTTGACGGGTGAGACGCGCAGATTTGATCACTGATTTGCCCGACGGCGCGAGCGGGATATTTTTATGCGAGGGGATGGACAGACTTTTCTTGATTTGCCCGTCGTGTTGAATGGTCGCAGCGGCGAGCATCAGATCGTGCTTGCGCAATTGGCGCCGCAGTCCGTGGGAAGCAAGAATTGTAGCCCGCATGAGCGCAGCGATATGCGGGTGCTCTCCCGAAATTTTCCCGGGTATCGCTGCGCTCACCCGGGCTACGGACTACGTACGCCATGTCGCTACCGCCCGCTCCCAGGATTTACGCGCCTCGCCCTCCGGCACGACATCTCCACGAGACCTGCCAACCGAAAGCCTTGCTCGAAAAATCCTACCTCGCGCATGGCATGGTCCATGCGGGGTGAAGTCGGATGCCATTTCCCTGGCTTGATTGTCTTTATCGAGGAGTGCCCGGCTTCTGATCTCCATCTGCGAATTCCGTCAGCGTCACGCTCACGGCTCCATATTGCGTTCGAGCTTGAAGGGACATCGGTATATGAAGGTCAAGCACGTTGATGCGGCCGAACGTGACGTCGATCTGACTCACGCCGGCATTTGCGACCCCCGAGTTTGTTTCTCGTCCTCCGCCGATCAGTCCGGCCAAGGGCTTCAGCACGACACGGCAGATCGTCGTCGGCCCTGAAAAGCCCTTCTGGCTGGTGGAGCCGGTTGCCTGCGGCTCGAGCCTGACATCATACCGCCTCAGCCCATCAAGGATCGACAATGTACGATCACATGCACCGCTTTCCGTCTTGCCTTCGCCCCTCACCGCCGAGATGATAAGGGCGCTCAAGGGATCGGCAATGGCGGAAAGATGCTTCGCTTCGATCGGGGGCTGGTCGGATGTCAACACCAGAGGCGGATCAACCGTCATCGTTTTGACGACGCCATCGGACAGGCCAAGGGCGACCTTCTGCCTGCGCCGACCATTGCGATGGTCGAGATTGAAAACAGCAGGGGTCAGGCGGCCCCCTTTGTATGCCCCGTCGGACGTCGCCACCCCGGCCGCATCGCTCAGCAGCCTGGTTGGGCCGGCGGTTCGATAGGTGACGCGAGCCGTGTAGACGCTGCCGCGAACCGCCAGGTCAAGGGTTGCGTTCGCAAAGGGTAGGCCGGCGAACGCTATGGCATAAGAGGCGCGAATATCGCCATCGGCCGCCGCCGTGCCGGAAATGGCCAACGAGACCCAGCAAGCCCCGAGCCCCGATAGCGCGGGCCGGATCGCCCGGCTGACGCGCAGCTCCAAGGCTTTGCGCCGGACCCGCTGCACGAAGCTCAGGGATGAATCGTTGTCCGATCCGGATGGAGTCCGGCTGACATTGCCTGCAAAGCGGCCTCCATCGTCAGGTCGCGCGAAGCGCATGGAATTTGCCTTGATTTGATGCAGCATCATTGCAGTGCGAAGTTCGCGCCGGTCAATCTCACCGAGGCATCCCACAGACGAGACGCTACGGCGTCATCATCGGCCTGCGGCGGCACGCGCGCGACGGCCGGCGAACCGCGCGTTTCTCCAAGCTTGTCCGGTCCATAGTAACCGCCGGGTACGACGTCTGGAGAGGTCGCCGCGAACAGCGTCGGTAGCGCGCCTCGCGCCGGCGGCTGGAACAAGAACCACAGCAAGGTCCTGGCGAAGCCCGCGAGGCTGATCCTGCCGGCACCATTCGGGATCAAATCGGTCCGCGCTATTCCGGGATGGGCGGCAACGCTGGTGATCCCCCAGCCGGACGCCCGGCTCCGGCGCTGCAGCTCGAACGCAAACATGAGACTTGCAAGCTTCGACTGGCTGTAGATCGGCATGGGCTTGTAGCTGCGCTCCGCCTGCAGGTTGTCGAAGTCGATCGTTCCGCCACGCGCGGCCACGCTGGAGACGCTGACGACGCGGGGCTCGTTGCCGTTTCGGAGCAGCGGAAGAAGTTCGGCCGTCAGCGCGAAATGCCCAAGATGGTTCGTCCCGAACTGCAACTCGAAACCATCGGGTGTCACTTGCCGCGTGGGCGGCGTCATTACCGCGGCGTTGTTGATGAGCAAGTCGAGACTCTCTCGTTCGGCTCGCAAGCGGGATCCGAACGCCCTGACAGATTGAATATCCGCTAGATCGAGCAACTCGAATCGAACGCTCGCGTCCGGGTGGCGGGATCGGATCCGCGCAACGGCGTTGGCGCCCTTGGAGGGATTGCGGCCCGCAATGATCACTTCACCGCCCGAGCGCGCCAAGGCGAGCGCGTCTTCGTAGCCCAGGCCACCCGTACCGGTCACAACGGTGCATCGGCCCCGTTGCGACGGAATATCGCTGGCACTCCAGACCGACATAACGATCACTCCCTCAACTAGATACTACATCGAGTGCAAATATTACACCCAATGTAATTTTGGCAAGGAACATAAACGTGACCTTGCCTTCCAGCGGATGGCGTCTGCGCCTCAGCCTGGTGGAGGCGTGCTCTTTTTCGCCCTTTGCCGCAGCCGAACCAGCGCGATAGCGGCCAACGACCGCAACTTCGCCAGCATCCCCATGCGAATGACGGTCAGCGCCGGAAGCAAGGCGAGAAGCAGACTGAGGCCAATCCAGCGCGCAAGACGGCCCGCAAGAAAGGCCTGGATCGCGGGGGTCCACTCGTCCACGACGAGATCGACGCTGGCGACGAACGCTGCCTTCGCACCGAGGCATACAAAGCTGCGTGAAACGACGCTCGCCAAGTCGAAGCACGGGTGGAGCGAGATGGCGTACAACAGGATGACGATTCCAATGTTGGTGAGATACGGCGACCGCAGTATTTTGACCGCGCGGACGAAACTCCGCGCGGCGAACTGACGCCTGCCACGTTCCTGAAGCGGAGCTTGCGATATGCCGTTCAGGTGAATCTCGGTGCGATCATAGGCTCGCAGATCGCGTACCGCTCGACGATGCGCCCGCGGCGCCCTATGAGGTCTGCCAGGCGTACGGCCGTGCCGGCGTGCAGCGTTATCGCCGCGCGTGGTCCCGAGGTAGACGGCAGAGGTTCCGCGACCAAGTTCCAGATTGCCGGGGCGATCCGTGCCCGTGTCATTCTCGGTCTCTACCTGCCGCGTAGCAGGCTCGATGCTGTTGGAATCGCAGCGCGAGGCATCAGGTTTCAGGCTGATAAGCAAGCTATCCTGGTCTGGTGGCATTTCGATCCACTTCGTTTTGCCCTAAGACGCCCGTGCCCCTCTCGGGCATCCACGCAGCGTTCGGGGGAGGCGAACTGAGTGAGCGTTGCCCTGCAACGGCGTTTGCGGTAACTTCGCACTTTATGCGAAGATTGCACTGAGTGTAAGTTTTAATGAGGCGATTTCGTGTCGAAGCAAGCCGGAGAGGTCTCACCTCCCAAAAAGGAAGGACTGCGGGAGAGGAGGCGTCGCGAAACGTTGCGTCGCATCGCGGACACCGGGCTGAGGCTGTTCCTTCGAAACGGCTATGAGGCCACGACGCTCGATGCCATCGCGGAGGAAGCTGGAATTTCGCGCCGGACCTTCTTCTATTATTTCAAGTCGAAGGAAGAGATTATCCTGGTGTGGCAAAGCGGCCTTGCGGAATCCATCCGGCGAGCCGTTCTGGAACAATCCACCAGGCAAACGCCGCTCGACGCGGTAAAAAGCGCGCTGGTCGGACTCACGATATCCTACGAGAGCGATCAGGCTCGCAAACAAATGATGGAGATCGACCGGTTCATTCGCTCGAACGAGACCCTTCGCGCACGAGAAGCCACCAAATACGCTCAACAGGAGCAGGCTGTATTCGAAGCGCTATGCGCGATGTGGCCGCAGCCCAAGCGACGGCAGGCACTCCGCGTTGTTGCCATGATATCGATCGGCGCCTTTCGTTTGGCGATCGACCGTTGGAGCCAGGACGAAGGAAAGCGCCCGTTCGCTGCCTATCTGCGAGACTGCTTCGCCAACATCGCAGCGGAAACCTGATTCCTCAGGGTTGCCTGCGATTGGTCAGTTAATGCCGGTCCGCGCCGGGAGTACCGCCATCGCATCACGCCGCTTTCTTCGTCCCCGTGCGAGAGCGCAGGAAGCGGCCGAGCAGGCGGCGTTTGCCCTTGCGCGGGACCAGATCGATGTCGCTGACGAGCCTGGCGCCGCCCTTGCGCCGTTCCAGCACGATCTTGCGGCTGTGGAACGCTTCGAGCTCGACGCGATGGGCGACGCTGACGATGGTCGCCTTGGGCATTTCGCGTATGACGATTTCCATCATCTTGTCCTGGCTCTTTTCGTCGAGAGCGGACGTTGCCTCGTCCAGCACGATGATGTCGGGGTTGTGCAGCAGCAGCCGCGCGAAGGCCAGCCGCTGCTTCTCGCCGCCGGAAAGCGTCTGGTCCCACGGCCCTTCTTCTTCGATTTTCTCCTTGAGATGATCGAGGCCGACCTTGTGCAGGGCCTCGCCGATCGCCTCGAGCGTCCAGTCGTCGGCGGCGCCGGGGTAGGCGATGGCGCGGCGTAGCGTGCCGGACGGGATGTAAGGCTTTTGCGGCAGCATGAAGAGCCGGCGGTCCGGATGGAAGTTGACGCTGCCGCCGCCCCATGGCCACAGCCCGGCCAACGCACGCACCAGCGTGCTCTTGCCGGTGCCGGATTCGCCAGCGACCAGCAACCGCTCGCCGGCGTCGACCGCGACCTCGGTCTCCCCGACGACCGCAGTTCCGTCGTCGAGCGTCACCGAAAAATCGTTGAGGCTCAGCATCGGGCCGCCGACCTCTGTCTCGCCGCGCTTGATGCGGCCGATGCCGTCGCCCCGCTCGGCGCGTTCGAGGCCGTCGAGCGACATCATCAGCGACGCGATGCGGCGCGCGCAGGCGTTCCAGTCGGCAAGCCGCGGATAATTGTCCACCAGCCAGCCGAACGCGGTCTGCACGATGGTGAAGGCGGAGGCCGCCTGCATCACCTGCCCGAGCGTCATGCTGCCGTCGAGAAACTTTGGCGCGCACAGCAACAGCGGCACCACGGGGGCAATCAGGTTCGATCCCTGCGACACCAGCGTGGTACGCATATGCTGGCCGGCGAGCCGCGCCCATTGCCGCAGCACTTTCGTAAAAGTCTTGTCGACGCCGTCGCGCTCTTCCTGCTCGCCGCCGAGCAGCGCGATGCTCTCGCCGTTCTCGCGAATTCTTGTCAGTGCGTAGCGGTACTCGGCTTCGGCCTGGTTCTTGTCCTCGGACACCTGCACGAAGCTGCGCCCGATCGTCATGATCGAGCCCGAGGCGATCGCGGCATAGATCACGGCGGCGATCACGAGAAAGCCCGGGATGGTGACGGTCGAGCCTCCGAGCGTGACCGTCAGCGCGCCGCCGATGGTCCAGAGCACGACGATGAAGGTCGCAGCCGAGAGGAAGGCCGACGTCACGCCGGCGACGAAATCCACCGGCGAGTCGGTCGCGATCCGCAGATCCTCCGCGATACGATATTCCGGGTTCTGGTGGTCACCGCCGACGAGATTGAGCTGGTAGTAGCGGCCGTTCGCCAGCCAGCGCGATATCACCGAGTTGGTCAGCCAGGCGCGCCAGCGGCGCTGGATGCCCATGCGGCCGAATACCTGCGCGACGCCAAGCAGCACGCTGCCGATGGCGAGCGGGAAGAATACGGCGGCGAGATAGTAGACGGTGGCGGAGTCGCGCTTCTCGATGGCGTCGAAGATCGCGCGGTTCCAGACGTTGATGCCGTATTGAAAACCGACATTGGCAACGATCAAGAGAAACAACCCGATCGTGAACAGCCACGCCAGCCTGTCGCCGCCCTTGCCCCAGTAGCCGCGCGCGCTGATCCAGAACCGCGTCAGCAGATAATCCTTGCGCGCCTGGGCAGCTTCCTCCTCGGACATTTCAGGGCCGGGCTCGATGACCTCGGGCGGCGGCGGCTCGACGTGGTTGCCGTCCTCGCTAATGACCTCGACGAATTCCGATTTTTCCTCGGAGTTGGGCGCGTTCGGGCCGGCAATCGGCTTGTCGTTTCCCGACGCAGTTTTCTTCGCGGAGGGCTTCTTCGCGGGCGACTTGACGGTTGCTTTGGCCATGGCGGCACAACGGGAACCGGATCGAAAAGTTCCCACGGGTTCCAGCGCGCCCAAAGCTATGACGGGGGCGCCCCTCAAAGGTCCCGGACGTCGCAAAATTGATCTGGCGCAATATCGGATTGGCGGTTGCAGGCAAACTACTCACGACCGCTACCCGTCAGTCGCGCGCCGGCATCCAGGCGGTGAACGAGAAAAAAGCCGGCAATGGAGGAATTCATGTCACCTGCACAGCAGGCTTTTGTCCTGACCGGAGAGTTGCTCGTTCTCTCGTTCGTTGCCATTGCCGGGATCTGGTTCGCCGACAGGCTGCGACGCAACTTCTTCGGGAAGCCCTAGTTTCGGGTCTCCGTGGTCGGCATGCAGCACCGCTTCGCGCGCGTGCGCGCCCGCCGACGAGCGCAATGGCGCTCGCCTAGTGATGACAGGCCACCTCGCAACGTAACAGCCGCCCCTGACATTTTCCGAAGAGGGGCGGCAAACGCTCGTGAAGTGCCGAGCGATGGCGCGGACGCCGGCACGTTCGGCGTCCAGTGCGCTACCGGCGAGCGGCGGTCAGGTATCGTGGTCGTCGTGCAGCGCGCGGGCCGCTTTCTCTCCGATGATGACGCACGGCGCCATCGTGTTCCCCGTGGTGATCCGCGGCATCACCGAGCCGTCGGCGATGCGAAGCCGGTCGACGCCATAGACCTTGAGCTTGCTATCGACCACGGACATCGCATCGCGTCCCATCTTCGCCGAGCATGTCTGGTGCCAGTAGGTCACCGCGG
>PNLC01000220.1 GCA_013822885.1 Bradyrhizobium sp. | reverse complement strand
GCATAGGCCGCCAGCGCCGCGCCTGCATTGCCATTGGTCGGCATCGCCATGTGCCTGATGCCGAGCGCCTTGCCCATCGACACCGCCATCACGAGGCCACGGGCCTTGAACGAACCGGTGGGAAGGCGTCCCTCGTCCTTCACGATGATCTCGCCGCCGCCGAGTTTTCCGGCAAGCTTCGGCAGCCGGATCAGCGGCGTCGTCACTTCGCCAAGGCTGACGATGTCGGTGACCTTCCGCACCGGCAGCATTTCGCGGTAGCGCCACATGTCGGCGGGTCGCTCTGCCAGCGCTTCCTTGGTCAGCGCCTTCTTCACGCCCGCGAGGTCATAGCGCACCAGCAGCGGCTTGCCGGCCTTGGAAAGGTTGTGGATCTGGTCGGCAGGATAATGATCGCCCTCCATCGCGCATTCGAGATGGGTCACGAACGTCGGGCGCTCGATGGTCAGGTTGTCGTTGTCTTTCACAACTGTTCTTTCCGGGTTTGCTTGTCATTGCCGGGCTTGACCCGGCAATCCATCTCCTTCGCAAGAGCCTTGTGAAGCGTGATGGATGCGCGGGTCAAGCCCGCGCATGACGGTTGGGGACTAGACTAGATATTCAGCACGCGGCCGTAGGCATCCAGCACGGCTTCCTTCATCATCTCCGACAGGGTCGGATGCGGGAATACCGTGTGCATCAATTCTTCCTCGGTGGTTTCCAGGTTCATGGCGACCACGTAGCCCTGGATCAGTTCGGTCACTTCGGCGCCGATCATGTGCGCGCCGAGCAGTTGCCCGGTCTTCTTGTCGAAGATCACCTTGACCAGGCCCTGATCCTCGCCGAGTGCGATGGCCTTGCCGTTGCCGACGAACGGGAAGCGGCCGACGCGGATTTCGCGGCCGCCCTCTTTTGCCCTGGCCTCAGTCAGCCCCACGGAAGCAACCTGCGGGTGGCAATAGGTGCAGCCGGGAATGAGGTTCTTGTCCATGGCGTGCGGGTGGAGCCCTTTGATGGCCTCGATGCAGACCACGCCTTCGTGCTCGGCCTTGTGCGCCAGCATCGGCGGACCCGCGACGTCGCCGATGGCGTAGATGCCGGGGACGTTGGTCTTGCCGTAGCCGTCGATCACGACGCAGCCGCGATCGGTTTTGACGCCGAGTTTCTCGAGGCCAAGGCCCTCGATGTTGCCGACCACGCCGACCGCCGAGATCACCCGCTCGAACTCGACCGTCTGCGGCTTCTTGCCGTCATCGATGGTGGCGACGACGCTGTCGGCCTTCTTCTCGAGTTTCGTCACCTTGGTGTTCGAGAGGATCTTGATGCCCTGCTTTTCAAAGCGTTTGCGCGCGAGGCCTGCGATCTCGGCGTCCTCGACGGGCAGGATCTGCGGCAGCACCTCGACCACGGTGACGTCGGTGCCCATGGTGTGAAAGAACGACGCGAACTCGATGCCGATCGCGCCGGAACCGACTACCAGCAGCGATTTCGGCATCCGCTCCGGCACCATTGCCTCGAAATAGGTCCAGACCAGCTTCTTGTCGGGCTCCAGCCCCGGCAGAACGCGCGGCCGCGCGCCGGTGGCGAGGATGATGTGCTTGGCCTGGTAGGCACCCTCGCCCAGCGCGCCCTTCGGCGCTTCGGCGGCGGACTTCTTCACGGTGACCTTGCCCGGCGCATCGATCGCGGCCTCGCCCCAGATCACCGTCACCTTGTTCTTCTTCATCAGGAAGCCGACGCCGTCATTGAGGCGTTTCGAGACGCCGCGCGAACGCGCCACCACGGCCTTCGGATCGAACGAGACGTTTTCGGCGGAAAGCCCGTAATCCTTGGCGTGCTGCATGTAGTGGTAGATCTCGGCGGACCGTAAGAGCGCCTTGGTCGGAATGCAGCCCCAGTTCAGGCAGATGCCGCCGAGATAGGATTTTTCGATGATCGCGGTCTTGAAGCCGAGCTGGGCGGCGCGGATCGCGGTGACGTAGCCGCCGGGGCCGGAACCGATGATGATGACGTCGAAGGATGTGTCGGCCATGTTATGCACTCGTTGCCACCGTGCGACACAGCTCTTTCGTCATTGCGAGGATCCCTTGCGACGAAGCAATCCACCTTGTCGCCGGTGAGATGGATTGCTTCGCTGCGCTCGCAATGACAGTGCGGGTTTACCCTCGTCTCACACCATCATCATCACGGGGTTTTCGACCAGCCGCCTGAACGCCCCGATCAGTTCGGCCCCCAGCGCGCCGTCGATGGCGCGGTGATCGCAGGACAGCGTCACGCTCATGATGTGCGCAGCTTCGATCTTGCCGTTGCGCACCACCGCACGCTCCTCGCTGGCGCCGACCGCGAGGATGGTCGACTGCGGCGGGTTGATGACCGCGGTGAAGTGGCTGATTCCGAACATGCCGAGGTTGGAAACCGACGACGTGCCGCCCTGATATTCCTGCGGCTTGAGTTTTCGTGTCCGCGCGCGGGCCGCCAGGTCCTTCATCTCGTTGGAAATGGTCGACAGCGACTTGCTCTCGGCGTTGCGGATGATCGGCGTGATCAGCCCGCCCGGCATGGCAACGGCGACGCCGATGTCGGAATGCTTGTGCTTGACCATGCCGGCCTCGGTCCAGCTGACATTGCAGTCCGGCACCTGCTGCAACGCGACCGCAAGCGCCTTGATGACGAAGTCGTTGACCGACAGCTTGTAGAGCGGCTTCTTCTCCTTGTCCTTCGGTGCGGCGGCATTGATCTGCTCGCGCGCGTCGAGCAGCCGGCCGATGTCGCAGTCGATGGTGAGGTAGAAGGTCGGAACGCTCTGCGTCGCCGCCGTCAGGCGCTGCGCGATGGTGCGGCGCATGCCGTCGTGCGGCACGATCTCGTAGGAGCCTTCCTCGAACAGCGAAAGAATTTGTTTGTCCGACATCGCGGGCGCGATCGCAGGCGCTGCACCGGGGGCCGCGGCCGGAGCTTTCAGGCCCTTGCCCGACTTGGCGTCCTCGACGTCGCGGGCGATGATGCGGCCATGCGGGCCGGAGCCGTCAATGCGCGCAATATCGATGCCGGCTTCCTTGGCGAGGCGGCGTGCGAGCGGCGACGAGAAGACGCGCGCATGGCCATTGGCTTGCGCAGCGGAAGCCGCCGCTTGCGGCGCGGCTGCCTGCGTTGGCCCGGTTGCCGCAGGTTTTGGCGCGGATGCGGCTTGAGGCGCTGGTGCGGCCGCCGGCTTCGCGACGGGGGCTTCGGCGGCCTTCGGTGCGGGCGCGGCCCCCGCGCCGGCTCCGGCTGCCTTCACATCCTCGCCGTCGCCGGCCATCACCGCGATGATATCGTTGACCGGGACATCCTGCGTGCCTTCGGGCACCAGGATCTTTGCGATCGTACCCTCGTCGACGGCTTCGACTTCCATCGTCGCCTTGTCAGTCTCGATCTCCGCGATCACGTCGCCGGACTTGACCTTGTCGCCCTCTTTCTTGAGCCACTTGGCAAGGTTGCCCTTTTCCATCGTGGGCGACAGCGCGGGCATCAAAATGTTGATCGGCATTGTCAGTGACCTTGTTGCGACCGGGGCGTGGTGGAGCCCATATCGGTCGGCCGGTTGATTTCGGCTTCGAACATGTCGACGATACGCGTCAGCGCCTCGTCCTCGGTGTAGCCGCTCTCGCGCGCATAGGCGCGGGCAGCGTGGCGCGCGATATCGACCAGAAGCATGCCCCACATGTCGGGCTCCTCGAACGCGCGCTGGAAGGCGATCGAGAGCCCGCCGTCGACCACGAACGCCCGCAGGATCTCGATGGCATCCTCGCGGCCGATCACGTCAGGCGGCAGCGGTTGTTCGTTGGGACCGGCCATGAGCTTTACCTGGGCTTACCGATAGGAAACGGCCTTGGCGGCCGCGACCACCTCGGCCACCGTCGGCAATGCGAGCTTTTCGAGGTTGGCGGCATAGGGCATCGGGACGTCCTTGCCGGACACCCGCGCCACCGGCGCGTCGAGGTAATCGAAGGCGTGTTCCATGATGCGGGCGGCGATCTCGGCGCCGACACCGCTCTGCTGCCAGCCCTCCTCCACCGTCACCGCGCGTCCCGTCTTCTTCACCGAGGCGATGATGGTTTCGGTATCCATCGGGCGCAGCGTGCGCAGGTCGATCACCTCGGCCTCGATGCCTTCCTTCGCCAGTTCATCGGCCGCCTTGAGCGCATAGGTCATGCCGTTCGACCACGAGATCAGCGTGACGTCCTTGCCCGTGCGCACGATCCGCGCCTTGCCGATCGGGATCACGTAGTCGTCGAGCTTCGGCACCTCGCCGGTGTGGCCGTAGAGCACTTCGTTTTCGAGGAATATCACCGGGTTGGGATCGCGGATCGCGGCCTTCAGCAACCCCTTGTAGTCGGCCGCCGAGAACGGCGCGATCACCTTGAGGCCGGGAATCTGCGAGTACCAGGCCGAATAGTCCTGGCTGTGCTGGGCCGCGACGCGGGCGGCGGCGCCGTTCGGCCCGCGGAACACGATCGAACAGCCCATCTGGCCGCCCGACATGTACAGCGTCTTGGCCGCGGAGTTGATGATCTGGTCGATCGCCTGCATGGCGAAGTTGAAGGTCATGAATTCGACGATCGGCTTCAGCCCCGACATCGCGGCACCGACGCCGACGCCGGCAAAGCCGTGCTCGGTGATCGGGGTATCGATCACGCGCCGGGCACCGAACTCCTGCAGCAGGCCCTGCGTGACCTTGTAGGCGCCCTGATATTCAGCGACTTCCTCGCCCATGACGAACACGTCGCCATCGCGCCGCATCTCCTCCGCCATCGCGTCACGCAAGGCTTCGCGGATGGTCTGGGTGATCATCTCGGTACCCGCGGGGACTTCAGGATCGGGCTCGGCAACAGGGGCCGGGCCGGGCCGGGTCGGCGGCGCCGAGATCATCGGCTTGCCCTCGCCCACCGGCGAGCGGGATTCCTCGACTTCCTTTTGCACGCTGGGCGACGGTGCCGCCGCAGGCGCCTTGCCGAGATCGGCGGCGCTTTCACCATCTGCCAGGATGGTCGCGATCGGTGTGTTGACCGCCACGTCGGCAGTGCCTTCGGGGATCAAAATCCTGCCGAGAGTGCCCTCATCGGTCGCCTCGACTTCCATCGTCGCCTTGTCGGTCTCGATCTCGGCGATGACATCGCCCGACTTGATCGTCTCGCCTTCCTTTTTCAGCCACTTCGCAAGGTTGCCCTTTTCCATGGTCGGCGAAAGCGCAGGCATCAGCACTTGAATGGGCATATCAGCTCCCGAAATCACTTTTAGTTCGTTTTGAGCATGACCTTTCCGGAAAGCCGGCTTCCACTTTTCCGGATCATGCTCGAGATTGTTCTGCGCGTGGTTGGAAATCAGCGGTAGACGTCGGTCCAGAGTTCGAAGGGATCGGGCTCGGGATCGCGCTGGGCGAAATCCGCCGAGGCGTTGACGATCTCGCGCACCTCGGCGTCAATGGCTTTCAATTCCTGTTCGCTGACTTTGGCCGCCAGCAGGCGGTTGCGAACCTGCTCGATCGGGTCCTGATCGGTGCGGATCTTCTCGACCTCCTCGCGGGTCCGGTACTTGGCGGGGTCGGACATCGAATGGCCGCGGTAGCGGTAGGTCTGCATTTCCAGGATGAACGGCCCGTTGCCGCCGCGGCACCAGGCGACCGCCTCGTCGCCGGCCGCCTTGACGGCGCGGACGTCCATGCCATCGATCTGCTTGCCCGGAATGTTGAAGGAGATGCCCCGCTTGGAGAAATCGGTTTGCGCCGAGGAGCGCGTCACCGACGTGCCCATGGCGTAGCGGTTGTTCTCGATAACGTAAATCACCGGGAGCTTCCACAGCTCCGCCATATTGAAGCTCTCGTAGACCTGCCCCTGGTTGGAAGCGCCATCGCCGAAATAGGCGACGCTGACGAAGTCATTGCCGCGGTAGCGGTTGGCGAACGCCAGACCGGTCCCGAGCGAGACCTGGGCGCCGACGATGCCGTGGCCGCCGTAGAAATTCTTCTCCATGCTGAACATGTGCATGGAGCCGCCCTTGCCCTTGGAATAGCCGCCGCGGCGTCCGGTGAGTTCGGCCATCACGCCGTTGGCTTCCATCCCGCAGGCCAGCATGTGGCCGTGATCGCGGTACCCGGTTATGACCTGATCGCCCTTCTTCAGGGCCATCTGCATCCCGACCACAACGGCCTCCTGGCC
The DNA here is from genome assembly GCA_013822885.1 of Bradyrhizobium sp. Lineage (GTDB taxonomy): Bacteria > Pseudomonadota > Alphaproteobacteria > Rhizobiales > Xanthobacteraceae > Bradyrhizobium. The sequence continues at coordinate 900 of PNLC01000220.1, read as the reverse complement.
GATGTAGAGATGGCAGAAGCCGCCGATGGCGCCCATGCCGTAGAGCTGGCCGGCCTTCTCCTCAAAGCGCCGGATCAACAGCATGTCCCGGAGCGCGGCCAGCTCCTGGGCCTTGGTGAATTCCGGTGGCGATCCGCTTGCCTTCTGCCCTGATTCCTTGTCGACGCTTTTCTTGGGTACGGCCATGGCAAATCCGGATGAAAGAGACAGTCAGCCCTCTCTATCCCAACTCAAACCGCCGTGAAAGGATTGCCTGCGCTAAGGAAAATAATGCTATGCCGCAGTGCAGCGCGGCGCGACATTTTCGAAACTGATTTTGCGGTTTTTTGAAATTTGCAGACCGCGTGCGGACATCATGCCGCAACCGAAAAGCTAGTTCGGCTTCAGCGTCCGGATCAGGTCCCGCGGATTGGCATAGTCGAGCTGGAAGCGCGCACGCTCGTCCAGCATGTCGGGGTCGACCCGGTCCGAACGGAGCAGCGAAACCCGTTGCTCGCCCTGCGCCCGCTCCCGCTTCAGCCGCGCCAGTTCCGAGGTCAGCGCGATGATCTCCTGATCGAGTTCCTGGCGCGCATTCAGCCCGTATTTCCCGGTATAGGCGTTGACGCTGAAATAGCCGACCATCAGCGCCGCCACCGTGTAGAGGGCGAGCCCGGTCAGCAGCGATTTCAGTCGGGTACGGGAGACCATGCGGGCCAAGATGCGACGGCCGGGTTAATGGAATCCTAACGAGGAGAACACGAATAGCTCCCCGTCATTGCGAGGAGCGCCAGCGACGAAGCAATCCATCTATCCGTTCTGCCGTGCTATGGATTGCTTCGCTTCGCTCGCAATGATGTTGTGGACGGCCCCACCTGAACGGCATCAAGTGCCAAAACGTGGTCGCCGGAGCGCCACAAA
>PNLC01000219.1 GCA_013822885.1 Bradyrhizobium sp. | reverse complement strand
GCGACCCTGCTCGCGAAGAAATCCGGCCGCCCGGTGAAGATGGTGATGACGCGCGAGGAAGTGATGCGCGCGACCGGACCCACCTCGGGCTCGAAGAGCACGGTGAAGATCGGCGCGACGAAAGACGGCAAGATCGTTGCCGCGCACGGCACCTTCTATCTGCAGGCTGGCGCTTTCCCGGGCTCGCCGATCCGCGGCGCCGCGGGCTGCAGCTTCGCGCCCTACGACATTCCGAACCTGCTTTCCGAAGGCTATGACGTCGTCTCCAACCGCTCCAAGGTCGCGGCCTACCGCGCGCCGGGCGCGCCGATCGGCGCCTATGCCGTGGAATGCGTGCTCGACGAAGTCGCCGAAGCGCTCAAGATGGACCCGCTCGACTTCCGCCTGAAGAATGCGGCCAAGGAAGGCACCAAGGCCGCCCACGGCCCGACCTTCCCGCGCATCGGCTATATCGAGACGCTGGAAGCCGCGAAGAACTCGGATCACTACAAGGCGCCGCTCGGCAAACTTCAGGGCAGGGGCGTGGCGTCCGGCTTCTGGTTCAACGCCGGCGGTGAATCATCAGCGCAGGTCAACATCACCGAAGACGGCAACGTCGTCGTCACCACGGGGCATCCTGACATCGGCGGTTCGCGCGCCGGCATCGCCAACATCTGTGCCGAACTCCTTGGCATCGACTATCGCCGCGTCTCCGTCATCATCGGCGACACCCAGACGATCGGCTTCTCCAACCTCACCGGCGGTAGCCGCGTGCTGTTCGCCTCCTCGATCGTGGTGACGCAGTCGACCGAGAAGATCATCCAGACGCTACGCGAGCGCGCCGCAAAGATCTGGGAGATCGATCCTGAAGCGGTGAAGTGGGAGCAGGGCGCTGCGCACCCGGTGAGCCCGAATGCCGGGCAGTTCGAGCCGCTGACGCTGCAGGAACTTGCCGAGAAGGCGCCCGCGATGGGCGGGCCCATTGGGGCCGGCGTGCAGCTCAACACGACAGGCGCGGACGGCGGTTTCGGCACGCATGTCTGCGACGTCGAGATCGACGTCGATCTCGGCATCGCGCGGGTGACCCGCTACACCGCCGTGCAGGATGTCGGCCGCGCCATTCACCCCGGCTATGTCGAGGGCCAGCTCCAGGGCGGCGTCGCGCAAGGCATCGGCTGGGCGCTGAACGAGGAGTACATCTACAACAAGGACGGCAAGGTCGATAATCCCGGCTTTCTGGATTATCGCATGCCGGTCTGCTCGGACCTGCCGATGCTCGACTGCATCATGGTCGAGGTGCCGAACCCGAAACACCCGCAAGGCGTCAAGGGTGTCGGCGAAGTGCCGCTGGTGCCGGTCATGGCGGCGGTCGCCAACGCCATCTACAACGCGCTCGGCAAACGCTTCTACGCCCTGCCGATGTCACCGCCGAAGGTACTGGAAGTGCTGGAGGCACCGACGCAGCAGGCGGCGGAGTAGGAGCGGACGCCGTCATTGCGAGTGAAGCGAAGCTATCCATTTCACCACTCGGGGATAGATGGATTGCTTCGTCGCTGTCGCAATGACGGTGGAGACCATGCTCATGCGGGCTACTGGCTGGGAGGAGGATCGCCCCGCAACATGAATGACGCGCTTCCCTTCCGCACCATGGCGTACAACAACGCCTGGGCCAATCATCGCCTGCTGACGGCTTGCGCGCGGCTGACAGGCGAAGAATTCACCGCGCAACGGACCGGCTTCTTCCCCAGTCTGCGCGCCACGCTCAACCACATCCTGATCATCGACCATTTCTACGTCGATGCGATGGAAGGCGGCACGCTCGGGCCCGACGCCTGGGCGGACCAGGAGCCTTGTCAAACTGTCGTCGCGCTGAAGGAAGCGCAGGCCGCGGTTGACGGACGCCTGCTCAGGATCGTCCAAGCGCTCGACGGCACTGGACTTCAGCGCATCGTCTCGGTGCACCGCGGCACCACCATCCAGCGCGAGCGGATGGACCGTTTGCTGCTGCATCTGTTTCAGCATGACATCCACCACCGCGGCCAGGCCCACGCGATGCTCTCAGGCACGTCGGTGAGCCCGCCGCAGCTCGACGAATTTTTCTCGGCGGGGGAGGCGCCGTTGCGGGCTAGGGAATTCGCGGAGTTGGGCTGGACCGAGCAGAAGATCTGGGACGCGTAGAAGCTACCGCGCAAGCGTGGTCTGCTTCTAATCGATCTGGAGTATTGACGGAAGATGCTATCCCGGTTCAATGAAGCTGCGGTTGAGCCTCACGACTGTGCCGGACCCGCAGTCCTCGATTTGACGATGTTTGGCTCACGAAGTCGTCCCGGCGAACCGCGGTACCTGCTGCGCAGAATGATTGACCGCCTCGCGATTCCAGTCATTTCCCGGAATCGGCGCCGCTTTGCCCCACCGATCCTGCAACTGCCGACGCGCCGCCATTCTTGCCGATCAACGGCAGCCTGATTCGAAAGACCGCGCCATTGTTGTTCTCGACGTCGATCTGTCCGTCGTGCGCCTTGACGATGGTGCGGGCGATCGAAAGGCCCATGCCCATGCCGTGGTCCTTGGTCGAGAAGAACGGCTCGAATATTTTCGACGCGAGTTCCGGCGGGACGCCCGGGCCGGTGTCCTCCACGCGGATCTCGGCCGTCCGGCGGTGTCGACTTGTCCTCACCGTCACGGCGCGCTGCGCGCGCGGTGCATCCCGAACGGCATCCATCGCATTGAGAACAAGGTTGGATACGACCTGCTGCAACTGGATCGGATCGCCAATGAGCGGCAGCGGCGTCCTCGAGAGTTCGCATCGCATCGTGATCTCGCGTGATCGCGCATGCGCCGACAGGAACTCGACCGATTCGGAAACCAGATCGTTCAGATCGAACTTCTGCGTTTGAAAGGGGGCCTTGGTGACGAAGCTGCGCAGGCGCCGCACGACTTCGCTGGCCCTTCGATCGTCACGCCGGATATCGCCAACGATCTCCTTCAGTTCGGCTAGGTCTGGAGACGGTGACTGCAATATGAGCTGGGCGGTTTCGGCATTGGCCAGGATCGCGCCCAGGGGCTGATTGATTTCGTGGGCGATCGATGCGGACAATTCGCCCGCGGTCGAGAAGCGATTGACGTGGGCCAGTTCCATCATCCGCTGCCTGGAGTCCATTTCTGCCAGATGACGCCGGCGCTGCTCAAACAGCAGCAGCATGATGAGCGCGCCCTGAAACGCTACCACCGCGCCGGCCGTGATGATCTGCCAGCGATAGTTTTCCCAGGCGCTGGGCGGCCTGAAGAGGATGCTGCTCCCTGCCGGGAGATTGCTTTCGCTGATCCCCCAACGCTGCATCTGGCGCCAGTCGAATTTCGCCGCGGCGTATTTCAGGGGCGGGGTCTTGATGTCGCCTGGCTTTTCACCGTCGAGGATGCGCGTGGCGACGCTTGCGGCTATCCGGCTTCCCTCCTGCATGGAGAACATCGGCCCGCCGACGATCGATCCGTCGAAATAGGCATCGTCGTAGGTGAAGATCGGCGCGTTGGCGTGGGAAACGAGCTTGCTCAACGCATTGCCGGTCTCCTGCACGACGCCGGCCGCATCGACATTCATCAGCACCGAGAAGATCGCGCTGTGAGGCGGAAGGCTTTCGGCGTCCTTGAGAATGTCGTCGAACGGAAGTTCATTGTACCATTTCAGTTCGACCCGCTTCGTCAATGGTGCGAGCTCGCGGCGCAATTCCTCCGCCCAGAATCGTTCGATCGGCGAAGCGCCAATCAGGATGGCGATGAGTCTTGTGCCGGGCAAGACCTGCAGGATGTTCTCGAAAACCGCGGGAACATTATTGTCGACCGGGACGACAGCATCGTTGTCGGTCAATTTCTCGTATTGCACCCGGCGGTGGTCGACGGCGGTCACGATCATCGGTACCGCTGGAAAGAGACGCTGACGATGCCGCTGCACGAAGGTCGCCGCCGGTCCGCCGAAGGCGATGATCAGGTCGGGCGGGTGGCCGGCGTAAAGCGCGCCGAGATATTCCACGAACGGCGACTCTGCCTGCAGATCGTTTGCGCGCGCATTGACGAGTGCGTGGTCGACAAAGTCCACGGGCTTGCGCGATTGCCGGTTTATCTCCGAGCGAATGGTTTCGGCATAGGCGCTCCAGGGTTTGAAGCGCGGACCGAACGAGTGCAGTATCAGGACGCGTCTGGTCTCGCTGGGTGCCGCAGCGGACGCCGTCGTTCCCGCGAAAATTGCGCTGCCGAACAGATAAAGGAAAGGCACCGCAAGAAGCGACAGTAGTGACAGAGCGTTTTGACGTCGGCGCATCGCGCATCCCGGTCAGGTCCAAGCTGATGTCCCGCCATGATGAACCCGATCGGTCCCGCATGGCAACAGCGCCTGTCGACCGCGATCGCGCCTGCGCGCCTCACCCCGACACCCTGCTCACCGCATCCCGCAGCCAGCCCCACACCAGCGCCCCGACATCGCCGAGCTCCAGCAGCACCGCCACCCAGACCAGCGCGGAGGTGAAATTGGCGATCTGAAACGTCTTTTGCGGCATGCCGAGCATGCCGGCGACGATCGGCACCGAGGCGCGCAGGGGGCCGGAGAAGCGGCCGATGAAGATCGCGAGCGCGCCCCATTTCTGGATGAAGGCCTCGCCGCGGGCGAGCAGGTTCGGGTGGGTCGAGAACGGCCGCATTTGCGCGATCCGGTCCTTGCAGGTGTAGCCGATCCAGTACGACAGCCAGTCGCCGAGCGCGGCGCCGAGGGCACCGGCGAGCAGCACCGGGAAGAACGCAATGTCCGCCGTCTTCATCATCGCGCCGATGCCGACCAGCACAGCCCAGGCCGGCACGAAGAAGGAAAGGAAAGCCAGCGATTCCGCAAACGCCAGCACGAATACGATCGGCGCGGTCCAGCCCTGGTGGAGCTTGATGAACTCCAGGATGGTGTGGCCGAGTTGCTCGATGGACATGTCGTTTAGGCCTTCGCTTCCCGCGAGCTAACGGTGGACAAGCCGCCGATCCCGAATCTGTTTCCAACTCCTGCCCATGGGAGCGGGGCTTCATGCCGGCACCGGTCGAGGTTGACCGAGCAAGTTGCTGATGCGTCGCTGGTCATGCGACAATTGCAGAACCGAGAACGTCCAGAGCATACGATGGGATATCAGACGTGAACGAACAAATTCCACATTCTGCTTCGCCGTTCCAGGCCATCCGCGCCATCGACTACACCGTCATTCTGGTGCGCGACATGGCGGCGATGCGCGCCTTCTATGGAGACATTCTCCGCTTTTCACTCCTGCGTGAACTTTCTCCCGGGTGGATCGAATATCAGATCGGCGGTAACATCCTTGCCCTGTCGCGGCCGTATCGGACGGCAAAGGACGCGCCGACGCCCGCCGGCTGCGCATCGCTCCAGCTCGCCTTCCAGGTTGCCGCGCCCGACGTCGATCGCTGTGCCGACGAACTGCTGCGGCACGGCGTCGATCTGCTCGAACCGCCCACGGACCAGCCCTTTGGCCATCGTACGCTGTTTTTCAGGGACCCCGATGGAAATCTGCTGGAGGTGTTCGCGGAGATCTAGCTGATGCAGGCGTGGGCAGGTGATATCGTCTGCACTATTTTGCATCTGTACCGCCGCCGCGATTGTGCCTCTGATATCTTGTCGGCGCCCGTGGAACTTTCCTCGCGGCCCCGCATTGGCTCTTCCGCCTTCGTCCAGTAAGGGAGTGCAGGGATGGCAACGCAAATCATCATGGATCATTCGGGTGACAGCCGGCACGAATTCAATCCGGCAGATGCAGCGGCCCTCTTGGAAGCGGAACAGCGCTTCAACGCGTTGCTGTGGGACGGTTATACCGCGGCCGTTCGCACGCCTGCGGGCGACCCGACCGTGATCCGGAAATTCGATCCCAAGGCTGAAGAAACACTGTTCGTCCCGCGGTTCGTCGGCGGCTAGGTGCAGCCATGTTCGGGCGGTTGAAGCGGCGTTGCATCGACGCCGCCCGCCGGGTGCTGGGCGCTTGGCGGCGGTTTCGCGAATTCGGCTTTTACAGCGACAGTGAGGCGCGGGGGCTCGCGCTCCTCAAGGAGTGGCTGACGCCCGAGCAGCTTGTGCAATACCGGCAGTATCGACATTTCGATGTCACCGGGTGCCACACCGGCAAGCGCTACCGGATTCGCTATGGCGTCAGCATGAATGTGTGCGAACTCGATACATTAGGCCGCCCGCTGGTCGGGCGATGCTTTGTACCGAAGGACAATCTCGTCGCCGGCGATGTGATGCTGGCGCAGAAGATCGCGCTGGAAACCAACGAGCGCGGCGCGTTGCAGGTCGCGAAGACCTTCTCGCCGCGCTGGCGCACCATCCACACGGAAGTATGAGGCGGTCGGGCAGGCAGGCCATCTCGCCGGACTGTCTTGATATGGCTCAAGGCAGCGGGAAGCGTGTGGCGTATATTGCCAAGCTTCAGACACCGAGACCACCAGATGTTCGGCATCAAGACGGCAGCCCTGCCAGCAACGCTGCCGAGACTACTTGGCCTCGCGCTGCTGTCGGCCGTAGCCTGGAGCGCGAGCGGGCACGCGCTCGACGCAGAACAGAAGCGGTCCAGGGCTTTGCTGGAAAATCTGTGCGGGCGGTGCCATGCCGTCGGCAAAACCGGCCAAAGCCCCAACCCGCTCGCGCCGCCATTCCGCGCATTCGGCGAGAAACTTTACGATACCGACATGGTGCAGCGCCTGCAGGACGGCCTCACCACCATTCACCCCGACATGCCGACCTTCCGCTTCAGCCGGTATGAGGCCGCCGCCGCGGTGAACTACCTCAGGTCGATTCAGCGAAGCCGGTAGCACGACGAGTTATGATGAGGCGACGACCTCACAGCTCCCGCGCATTCGAGAACGCGAACGAGCTCACCCGGCGCGTGTTCTCGTCCAGGATCAGCGTTCGCGTGATCGGCGGTTCGGCGCGCTGGCTGCAGTTTTCGCGTTCGCAAAGCCGGCAGTTGACGCCGATCGGCGTGCCCTCGGTTTTCTCCAGGTCCATGCCGGCGGCATAGATGAGCTTCGACGCGTGGCGGATTTCGCAGCCCAGGCCGATGGCAAAG
>PNLC01000218.1 GCA_013822885.1 Bradyrhizobium sp. | reverse complement strand
TTTCGGTGCTGCTGTCGCCGACCGGCAACGCGCTTGCCACCGCGAGTGCGGTCGAAGCCAAGATGAAGGAACTGTCGAAGTTCTTCCCGGCCAATATCGGCTACGAAATTCCCTACAACATCACGCCCGTCGTCAAGGCCTCGATCAACAAGGTGCTGATGACCCTGATCGAGGCGGTGGTGCTGGTGTTCATCGTGATGTTCCTGTTCCTGCAGAACATCCGCTACACCATCATCCCGACCATCGTGGTGCCGGTGGCGCTGCTCGGCACCTGCGCGATGCTGCTGGCGGCCGGTTATTCCATCAACATGCTGACCATGTTCGGCATGGTGCTGGCGGTCGGTATCCTCGTCGACGACGCCATCGTCGTGGTCGAGAACGTCGAGCGCATCATGGCGGAGGAGGGCCTGCCGCCGAAGGAAGCCACCCGCAAGGCGATGTCGCAGATCACGAGCGCCATCATCGGCATCACGCTGGTGCTGATGGCGGTGTTCGTGCCGATGGCGTTCTTTCCGGGATCGGTCGGCATCATCTATCGCCAGTTCTCGGTCACCATGGTCTCGGCCATCGCCTTCTCGGCGCTGCTGGCGCTGTCGCTGACCCCGGCACTGTGCGCCACGCTGTTGAAGCCGGTCGAGGCCGGCCACGGCCATGCGCGCAAGGGCGTGTTCGGCTGGTTCAACCGCGTGCTCGAGAGCGGCCGCAGCGGCTATACACGCACCGTCAAGGGGTCGCTGAAGCGCACCGGGCGCCTGATGCTGATCTATGCGGCGCTGCTGATCGGGCTCGGCTGGGCCTTCGTACGCCTGCCCGGCGGCTTCCTTCCCGTCGACGACCAGGGCTTCATCACGACCGACGTGCAGACGCCGTCCGACTCTTCCTACGCCCGCACCGAGGCCGCGGTCGAGGCGGTGGAGCGATATCTGCTCAATCGTTCAGGCGTCGAGGACGTGACATTCCTGACCGGCTTCAGCTTCCTCGGCCAGGGTGTGAACACCGCGCAGGCCTTCATCTCGCTGAAGGACTGGTCGGAGCGTGGGAAAAAGGATTCGGCTGCGGCGATCGTCGCCGACATCAACCGCGACCTGTCGTCGATTCGCGATGCCAAGATCTCCGCGTTGCAGCCGCCGCCGATCGACAATCTCGGCAACTCCTCGGGCTTTTCGTTCCGCCTGCAGGACCGCGGCCAGAAGGGCTATGCGGCGCTGGTCGCGGCTGCCGACCGGCTGATTGCGGAAGCCAATGCCAGCCCCGTTCTGCAGAAGGTCTATGTCGAAGGCCTGCCGCCGGCGCCGCAGGTCAATCTGATGATTGACCGGGAAAAGGCCGGTGCGTTCGGCGTCACCTTCGAGGACATCAATCAGACGATTTCGACCAACCTCGGTTCGAACTACATCAACGACTTCCCGAACCGCGGGCGGATGCAGCGCGTCATCGTGCAGGCCGATCGCAATAGCCGAATGAACGCCGACGACATCCTCAACTACAACGTCAAGAACAGCCGCGGCCAGCTGGTGCCGTTCTCCGCCTTCGCCACGGTGCAGTGGCAGAAGGGTCCGACGCAGATCGCAGGCTTCAATTATTATCCCGCGGTGCGCATCTCGGGCGAAGCCAAACCCGGCTTCACCTCGGGCGACGCCATCAACGAGATGGAGCGGCTGGCGAACAAGCTGCCGCGCGGCTTCGGCTTCGAATGGACCGGGCAGTCGCTGCAGGAAAAGCTGTCGGGCTCGCAGGCACCGTTCCTGCTCGGCCTTTCGGTGCTGGTGGTGTTCCTGCTGCTCGCCGCTCTCTATGAGAGCTGGACCATTCCGCTCGCGGTGTTGCTGACAGTGCCGCTCGGCATTTGCGGCGCGGTGATTGCAGCCACCATCCGCGGTCTGCCGAACGACGTCTATTTCACCGTCGCGCTGATTACCATTATCGGGCTGGCGGCCAAGGATGCCATCCTCATCATCGAGTTCGCCAAGGATCTGCGCGCGCAGGGCAAGCCGCTGATCGAGGCGACCGTGGAAGCCTGCTCGCTGCGCTTCCGTCCCATCCTGATGACGGGCCTCGCCTTCGTCTGCGGCGTGCTGCCGATGGCGATCGCGTCCGGCGCCGGCGGCGCCAGCCAGCAGGCGCTCGGCTCCAGCGTCATGGGCGGCATGATCGCGGTGGTGATCCTGGCGCTGCTGATGGTGCCGGTGTTCTTCGTCACCGTGCAGCGCGTGCTGGCAGGGGACCGGGAGCCGAAGGTGGCGGCGGACGCGGTGAGCGAGCCGCACGGGCCTCCGGCGCCGTTGCGGCCAAGCCACTGACGCACGCAAGCCCGGCTCTCCTCGAGTAAAACTCAACTTACTCAGTACGTTGGTGCGATTGTCCGCAAATTTCGCGGAGATTAATCTTGCTGACGTCGTGGAGATGATGCTGGATGCGACCCAAAGGTTCGATCAGCCGCTCAGCGCCGCACGACTATTTGGCTGGCACGGCGCGCTCTTTCCCACAGGGCGCAGCGGCCTCGGTAAAATCAAAGTCGCCCAGTGGCGTGACAAGGAATCGGGGCCGATGCGCGTCGTCTCGGGTGCGTACGGTCGCGAGAAGATTCACTACGAAGCGCCGGCTGCCGATCGCCTTGACGACGAAATGCAGCGGTTTCTAACCTGGTTCAATCTCGAAGATAAGCTTGATCCCGTCATCAAAGCCGCGCTCGCGCATCTGTGGTTTGTCACCATTCATCCATTTGACGACGGCAACGGTCGCATCGCGCGTGCCATCGCCGATATGTCGCTCGCGCGGTCGGAAGGCAGCCCACGGCGCTTCTACAGCATGTCAGCGCAAATCCAGCATGAGCGGAATGCCTATTACGACATTCTCGAAGCGACTGAGAAAGGCGACCTCGATATCACGCGATGGCTTGGATGGTTTTTGGCGTGCCTTGACCGCGCATTCGATGGCGCCGAAGAAATCCTATCGAGTGTTTTCCGCAAAGCCGAGTTCTGGAAGGTGCATTCGGCAACGTCACTGAACGACCGCCAGCGCGATATTCTCAATCGTTTGCTCGATGGATTCGAAGGCAAGTTGACCTCGTCGAAATGGGCCAAAATCGAGAAATGTTCGGCAGACACTGCGCTGCGCGATATCAACGAACTTGTCGCGCGCGGTATTCTTGCAAAGGACGAAGGGGGCGGCCGAAGCACCAGCTACTCGCTGACGGAGATCAAGGCCGATGGTTGAACTTGTGCCCCTGATGATTTCCCGGCTGGTTTAGTCTAGCGTCCGGAATCAAATCACGGATGTACAGCTCGCATCAATCTCAAGTGGCTGACCAATTAATTTCACGCCCCAGTCCACCGGTTAGCATTATCTCGCTGATTTGCCCGACGAGTCAAATATCTGCTTCGGCACCCGACGAGTGCCGCTACTGTGCATGGGGTTGTTTTCAATATTTTTGGCTGGGAGCACGCGGCTCGTCCAAGTCATTGCCATCTTTGGAAGACTGCATCACCCGATCGCGGATACTGCGACGGCGAGGGCCGAAACCGTCGCCTACTTCCCCAGCGGCTTCAGTATCCGCACCAATTCCCCGTGCACGAACTCGTTCCCGCAGATCACGTGCCCGGTCTTCAGCGGGTCGTCATCGCCCGCGATGCCTGAGATCGTCCCGCCGGCTTCGCGCACCATGATCTGTCCGGCGGCGAGGTCCCAGGGTTGCAGGTTGCGCTCCCAATAGCCGTCGAGGCGGCCGGCGGCGACGAAGGCGAGGTCGAGCGAGGCGGCGCCGAAGCGGCGGAAGCCTGCGACCTTGTTCTGCAGCGCAGCCATTTCATTCAGAGCCAGTTGGTGATCGCCACGGCCGATATGCGGCAGGCCGCAGGCGACGACGCATTCATCGAGCCGGCGGCGGCCGGCGACGCGCAGCCGCTGGTCGTTGAGGAAGGCGCCCTTGCCGCGCTCGGCGATGTAGAGCTCGTCATTGGCCGGATTGTAGATCACGCCGGCGATGATGGTGTCCTCGCGCCGCAGGCCGATCGAGATCGCGAACTGCGGAATGCCGTGCAGGAAGTTGGTGGTGCCGTCGAGCGGATCGACGATCCAGGTATGGCTCTTGTCGGCGCCCTCGCGGGTTCCGCCTTCCTCGCCGATGAAGCCGTAGCCGGGCCGCGCCTTGGCGAGGTCCTCATACAGCATTTCCTCGGCGCGCTGGTCGGCCTTGGTGACGAAGTTGGCCGGGCCTTTCAGCGACACCTGCAGGTGCTCGATCTCGCCGAGGTCGCGCTTGAGGCTGCGGCCGGCGCGGCGCGCGGCTTTCACCATGACGTTGATAAGGGCGGAATGCAGCATGATGTGAGCTTATGGAGTTGAGAGGAAAGCCGCCCAATGATGCGGTCGGGGCAGGGAGTGGGTGCCCTGATGACCCGCCGCCGTCAAGGCGTCATTTGGTGCCGGTTCCGATCCATTTGCGCGCCGCCTCCTGCGCCCTGGCGCGGTCCTCCGGGCTGAGGTTCGCCAGAACCTCGTCCAGTTCCGGATCGCCCTTGCCGGCGGTCTTGGCGACGATGTGCCATTTCAGGCCCTCGATCTTGTCCATCGACGCCCCCTGTCCGGACACCAGCACACGGGCGAGGCGATTCTGGGCGATCGGGCTGTTCTGTCGGGCCGCCTTGCGCAACAGCGCGATGGCCGCCGGCTGGTTCTTCGGTGTGCCGCTGCCGTTGTAGAGCGCGATGGCGTATTCGACCTCGGCGTCGACATTGTCGGCAAGCGAGGCCGCCTGCAGCAGCCGTACCGACTTGTCGAGGTCCTTGGGAACACCGGTGCCCTCCTTGTAGAAGGTCGCGAGCGCGTATTGCGCTTCGGGGTTACCTTCATCGGCGGCGATGCGGAGCAGTTCGGCAGCGCGCTTGACGTCCTGCGGCAGCGTCTGGCCGTCGAGATAGAGCAGCGCCAGATTATAGGCCGCCTTCGGATTGCCGAGCTTGGCGGCGGAGGCCAAAAGCTTGACGGCCTGCTCACGGTTGGTTGTGCCGCCGCGGCCGGACAGCCGCATCATCGCGAGCGCGAACATGCCCTCGCGGTCGCCGGCGTCGGCGGCGCGCTGGTACCATTCGGCCGCTTTCGCATAGTCGCGCTTGATGCCGAGCGCGTTGGCGTAGAGTTCGCCCAGCATCGTCATCGCCTTCGGGTCGGCGTTGAATTGCGCGCGCGTGGTGGCGAGATCGAACGCCGTCTTGTACAGGCCGCGCTGATAGGCGCCGTAGACGAGGTCGACATTGGGATCGTCGAAGGCGGCCGACGGCGAGGGGGAGGGTGTCGGCGATGGCGCCGGCCTGGGTGTCGCCGCAGCCTTGGGCGTCGCGGTAGGCTGCTTCGCGGCCGGCGCTTTCGGCTTGGACGTTTCCTTGGACGTTTCCTTGGGCGCTTCCTTTGCCGTCGCTTTCGGCGGATTCGCAGGCGTCTGCGCGGCGGCGGCGGCCACCGTCACCAGCAAGCCCGCGACGATCGATATGTAACGCAGGAGTGGCATGTCCGCCGCTATCCCTGTCCGGATCCCTGCACGGCTTTGGCTGTTCCGAACGCCGCTTCGTGCGCCTGCTGGATCGCTTCGCCGGCGTCGATCAGCGCCGCCCTCGCGCCGCGCGGGTCAGCCCAGATGAAATCGCCGACCAGGACAAAATCCGCGCCTGCGCTGGCGAATTCGAAAGCCTCCTCGCGCGAGACGGCAAAGCCTATGCCAGGCGGTTCGAACAATTCATCCCACCATTGCAGGCGCTCGGCAATCGCCTCCATTGAGGGGCGCTGCCCGCTGGCATCCGGCTCGCCGAACAACACGTAATCCGCGCCCAGCTCGCCGGCGGCCATGGAATCGTGCCGCGTGGCGAGGCCTCCGACGCCGGCGATGCGGTCGGGCTTCAGCGACGGCAACGCATCCTCGAGTGCGGCCAGCCCGGTCAGATGCGCACCGTCGGCGCCGGCCCGCGCCACCAGTTCGACATGGCCATCAAGAAGAAGCGCCGCGCCGGCATTCTGGATCGCGGGTGCCAGCGCCTTGACGCGCGAGATCATCGTGCGCTGATCGGTCTGCTTCAGCCGCACCAGCACCGCCGCCACGTCGGCAGCGGCGAGCAACTCGGGAAGCTGCGCGGCGAGTTGCGACGGATCGTCGAGCTCTGCTGTCGCCAGATAAAGCCGCGGCGCCGGGCGCGCCGGAGCATGGTTGCTGGCCGAGTGTTTTTTAGCCAAGTCTAGGCGACCTTCTTTTCAAGGCCGGTTTCCCACTCGCCCTTGCTCGCCAGCGCATTCATCCGCGCACGGTGCGTGAAGGCGCGCTGGCCGGCCGCGATGTTCTCGGCCTTGCCGGACCACGCCTTCTGCGGCGCCGCCTGCAGTGCGCGGCCATAGGAGAAGGTGAGCTTCCAGGGCAGGCCGCCGATCCGGTTCATCGCGTCCAGATGCGCGGTTGCGTCCTCATCGGATTGTCCGCCGGAGAGGAACGCGATGCCGGGCACCGCCGCGGGAACGCAGGCCTTCAGCAGGCGCACGGTCTTCTCGGCGACTTCGCCGGCGGGAGCCTGCTTTGCGCACTTCTTGCCTGAGATCGCCATATTGGGCTTCAGCACCATGCCTTCGAGCTCGACGCGCTGAATACGCAATTCCTGGAACGTCTTGTTCAACACGCGTTGCGTGACTTCGTAGCAGCGGTCGATGTCGTGATCGCCGTCCATCAGCACTTCCGGCTCCACGATGGGCACGATCTGGGCGGCCTGGCACAGCGCGGCATAGCGCGCCAGCGCGTGCGCGTTGACGCTAATCGCGGTCATGGTTGGAATACCCGCGCCAATGTCGATCACCGCGCGCCATTTGGCAAAGCGGGCGCCGCGCTCGTAATATTTCTTCAGCCGCTCGGCGAGCTTGTCGAGGCCGACGGTGACGAGTTCGCCCGGACATTGCGGCAGCGCCTGCGTTCCCTCATCGACCTTGATGCCGGGGATCGCGCCTGCCTGCTCGATCAGCTTGACCAGCGGCGTGCCGTCCTTTGCGTTCTGCCAGATCGTCTCGTCGTACAGGATCACGCCCGAGACATATTTGCTCATCGCCTCGGTGGAA
>PNLC01000217.1 GCA_013822885.1 Bradyrhizobium sp. | reverse complement strand
TATCTCCGCGACATCGGATTCCTGTCGGAGCGCCTGACGCTGGCGCATTGCATCCACGCCCGGCCGGACGAAATCGAGATGATTGCGGCATCAGGCGCGCGCATCGTCACCAATTTCAGCTCCAATCTGCACTTGCGCTCCGGTCTGGCGCCGATCGCCGCCGCGCACCAATGCGGCTGTGCCATCGCGGTCGGCGTCGACGGGCTGGCGTTGGACGAGGACGATGATGTCCTGCGCGAGATGCGGCTGGTGCAGATGATGCACGGCGGGCTCGGCTTCAGGCGAACCTGGACGTGCGCGGAATTCCTCGCGCTCGCCATCGCCAACGGAAGAAAGGCGACGGGTGCACCGGGAACCGGTGCGTTGGTATGTGGCGCACCAGCCGACTTCGTTACGATCGATCTCGATCGCCTTGATCGCGACCAGATCATGCCGGTCGACGCCATCGACCTTCTATTCGCGCGCGGCAATGCGTCGCTGTTGCGCGACGTTGTTGTGGATGGGAGGCTGATCGTCCGTGACGGCTGTTGCACCGGCGTCGATCTTCCTGACATCGAGAACGAACTGCGCGGGATTTACCGCGTCAATGCGGGAAAGCTCTCCGGCTTTCAGCGCGCCTGGCCGACGCTTTCGGCGTCGTTGCAGAGTTGGTTCGAAACAAACATGGATTGTCGTTAAGCCGTAGCGCGTTCAACGTTCGCGCGAAGAAAGCGCGGGCAAACGAAAGCGCTTCGTTTTTCGCGAATTCCGTATTGCGGAACAAAATTCCGCTTGCATCCGAATCCCAGCAAGGTTTCATGTTCGGCAACAAGAAACGGCACCGGCTGCGTCACGCTGGTCATGGGGCCATGAGGGAGCGTGATGGGCGCGGTGTCGCATTTGCGAATTGTCGAGATCGGGAGCAGCGCAGCGACAAGCTACTGCGCCCGTTTGTTCGCCGATTTCGGCGCCGCCGTCCGGAAAATTGAGCCGCCGCACGGCGATCCGCTTCGCCGCACGGCGCCTTTGACGCCGGGAGGAAACAGCGCGTGGTTTGCGTTTCTCAATTTCAACAAATCGAGCGTCGCGCTCGACCCTGACGATTCGAACTCCACCTCTCGCCTGGCAGAACTGATCGGCGCCTGCGACATCCTGCTCGACGGTCGTGACGTCGATGCTTCGGATTGTCCGGCGATCGACCTCGAGGCGATCAGGCAAGCCAATCCCGGACTGATCCATCTCGAGGCAAGCTGGTTCGGCGGCGAGGGACCGTATGCAAATTTCGCCGCGACTGACTCGACCATTCGCGCGCTGACTGGACTGGTAAAACTGGTCGGCCCGGCAGATGGCCCTCCGATGCACGCGCCGGACTTCCAGACCGGCATACTCGCCGGTCTCTGGGGCTTTGTCGCCGCCGCCTCGTCGGTGCTCGGCCGCATGGAGGACGGGCGCGGTCGCTCCAGCCGCCTGAGCATCTTCGAGTCCTCGATCGCCGTGACCGAATACATCATGTTCGAGTCGTTTTCGCGCGGCGACATCATGCGGCGGATCGGCGTCAACCGCTTCTGGCCGACCTTTCCGGTCGGCATCTACGAGACCAAGCAAGGCTGGCTCGGGGTTACGACGGTTACGCCCGCACAATGGCGCGCATTTTGCGAAATGCTGGGGTTGAACACGCTGCGCGACGACCCGACGCTGTTCATGGGCACCGATCGCCTGCAGCGCATGGAGGAAATCGAGGGCGAGTTCATCCCAAGGCTGAAGCAGCGCACGGCGCAGGAATGGTTCGAGGAAGGCTTGCGGCGGAAGATCCCGATCGTGCCGGTGCCTGAAATCGGCGACCTCATTGCGGACGAAGAGAAGAAGGCGCGCGGCGCGATCGTCCCCATCATGATCGGCGAGGAGACCGGGTTTACCGCCGGCTCGATGCAGCGATTGACCGTTACGCCTCCACGGCGGGGCGGCGCGGTTCCCGATATCGGCGAGCAGATGCTTGGCAGCGCCCATGCTGAGGCTGCCGCGCGTGTGCCAGCGCCTGAGCCGAACGGACAGAATCGGCTTCCGCTCGAAGGCATCCGCGTGATCGATTTCTCGATGGGTTGGGCCGGGCCCATTTGTACACGCACACTCGCCGACCTCGGCGCCGACGTGATCAAGATCGAGGCGACGCAGTATCCGGACTGGTGGCGCGGCGTCGACCGGCGGCCGGCCTATGTTCTCGAACAGATGTACGAGAAGGCGGTGCGTTACTGCATAATGAATCGCAACAAGCGCGGTATTACCCTCGACCTGACGCGGCCGCAGGGGCTCAACCTCGCGCAGCGGCTGGCTGCCGACGCCGACCTCGTGGTCGACAATTACTCGGTCGAGGTGCTGCCCAAGCTCGGCCTCGGCTACAATATCCTCAGCAAGCTCAATCCAAAACTCGTCATGATGTCGATGTCGGCGTTCGGCGCCGGCAGCTTAAACCGCGATTGCCGCGCCTACGGTTCGACGCTGGAGCAAGGTTCCGGCCTGCCGAGCGTGGTGGGCGATCCAGATGGGCCGCCGGTCATGAGCCACACGGCGTTTGGCGATGCCGTCGGCGGCCTGAACGGCTGCGCGGCTGTGCTCACCGCGCTCATTCACGCGCGATTGACCGGCAAGGGGCAGTTCATCGATCTCGCGCAGATCGAATGCATGATGCCGTTCGCCGCGCCCTGGATCATCGCGCATTCGATCGACGGCAAGGCGCCGGTGAGGTACGGCAACCGCCACCCGGATTTCGTGCCGCATGGCTGCTTTCCCTGTGCCGGCGAGGACAACTGGATCGTGGTCGCGGTCGACCGCGATGCGATGTGGCCCAAGCTCGCCGCGCTGCTCGGCCGCGCCGACTGGGCCACCGACGCCAGGCTGAAGACGGTGGCCGGCCGGCGCGCGATCGAAAGCGAGATCGAGGCCGCGATTGCCGCCTGGACCTCCGCACGCGATCCCGAGGCGGCCATGAACGCATTGCAGACGGCGGGCGTCGCCTCCGGCGTGGCGCGGTTGCCGATCGAACTGCTGAAGGATGCGCAACTGCACGCGCGCGGCTTCATCCAGGAAGTCGATCGCGCCTTCATCGGCCCGCATCCGCAGCCGTCGATGCCGTTCCGCGAGACCGACAAGCCGTTCCCGATCCGCAGCGCGCCGCCGACGCTGGGCGAACATAACCGCGAAATCCTCGGCGGCGTTCTGGGGCTCTCCGACGCAGAAATCGACCAGCTCACCCTCGACGGCATCATCGGCACCGAGATGCTGATGGAGGAACAACTCGTCGACCAGAAAAAGCGGGCGGTAGGCTGATGGCAGCGGAGCGGCCGGTACAGCGCAAAACTTCGGCGGATGCGGCCAGCCCGCGGGCGCTGATGTCGGTGCGCGGCCTAGGCATCCGGTTCAAGACCTCGCACGGCGTCTGGCAGGCGACGCGCAAGATCGATTTCGACATCGCAGCCGGTGAGCGCGTCGGTATCGTCGGCGAGAGCGGCTGCGGCAAGACTATCACCGGCCTTTCGATCCTGCGGCTGCTGCCGAACAATCTGGCCGGCCTCGACGGCTCGATCATGTTCGACGGGGTCGATCTCGCCAGGTGCAGCACCCGCGCCATGCGCGCCATCCGCGGCCGACGCATCGCCATGATCTTCCAGGAGCCGATGAGCGCGCTCGATCCGGTGTTCACCGTCGGCCACCAGATCTCCGAGACGCTGCGCGTGCACACGAACGTCAGCAAGGAGGAGGCGAGGGAGCGTACCCTCGACATGCTGCGCCGTGTCGGCATCGCCTCGCCGGAGCGGCGCATCGACGATTATCCGCACCAGCTCTCTGGTGGCATGCGCCAGCGCGTGATGATCGCGGCCAGTTTGATTTGCGGGCCGCAACTCCTGATCGCGGACGAGCCGACGACGGCGCTCGACGTCACCGTGCAGGCGCAGATCCTGGAACTGCTGCGCGATCTCAGCGAAACCTCGAACACGGCGTTGATGCTGATCACGCACGATCTCGGCGTCGTCGCCGAGACCTGCACGCGCATGATCACGATGTATGCCGGCGAGGTGATCGAGGATGCCGCGGTCGACGACGCGCTGGTGCGGCCGCTGCATCCCTACACGTCCGGCCTGTTGCGTTCGCTGCCGCATCTGAGTCCGCGCCACGGCAAGCTGCCCTCGATCCCCGGCCGGGTGCCTTCGATCGTCGACATGCCCAATGGCTGCCGCTTCAAGGCGCGGTGTGCCCATGCGGTTGCCGGCTGCGAGAAGGAGCAGGAATTGCGCGATGCAGGCCCCGGTCGCAGGGTGCGGTGCTGGCGTTTCAATGAGCTCGATCTGCCCGGCGCCTTGCAGCACGCGCCGTCAGCGCCGATCGCTGCCATGGTCGGTGATC
Organism: Bradyrhizobium sp.; assembly: GCA_013822885.1. Lineage (GTDB taxonomy): Bacteria > Pseudomonadota > Alphaproteobacteria > Rhizobiales > Xanthobacteraceae > Bradyrhizobium. The sequence continues at coordinate 2,725 of PNLC01000217.1, read as the reverse complement.
CGTGAGCGCGCTAGCCGCCGATATCGCTGACGAAGGCGTCAAGGACGCCATCGTCTCGGTGCGCGATCTTCAGGTCCAGTTCCAGACCAGCGACCGCCGCGCCACGGTGAAGGCGGTCGACGGCGTCGATTTCGACGTCCGCCGCGGCGAGACGTTTGGCATCATCGGCGAGTCCGGATCGGGCAAGACCACGATCGGCCGCGCGCTGGTGTTTTTGGTGAAGCCAAGTGCAGGCGCGATCCTGCACAATGGCGTCGATCCATTGGCGCTGCCGCGCCGGCAATTCCAGAGTCACCGCCGCGACTACCAGATCATTTTCCAGGATCCGAACGCCGCGCTGAATCCGCGGATGACGATTCTCTCCTCGGTGCTCGAGCCGCTGGAGCTTGCACGCGAAGGCGACAGAGCCCAGCGCCTGAGGCGCGCGCGCGAGGCCATGGACCGCGTCGGCCTGCCGCAGGATGTCGGCGATCGCTATCCGCACCAGCTTTCCGGCGGCCAGAAGCAGCGCGTGGTCATCGCCCGCGCGCTGACCCTGCGCCCGAAGCTGATCGTGTGCGACGAGGTGGTGGCCGCGCTGGACATGTCGATCCGTGGTGACGTGCTCAATCTGTTCGCCGAACTGCAGCGCGATCTCGGGTTGACTTACGTGTTCATCACCCACGATCTCGCCGTGGTGTCGCATATCAGCGAGCGCATCGCGGTGATGTATCTCGGCAGGTTCGTCGAACTTGGCCCGACGGAGCAGGTATCGGAGCGGCCGCTGCACCCGTATACGCAGGCGCTGCTGTCGGCCGAGCCGCGGCCGTTGCCGTCGTCGATGCGGAGCGGCAACCGGATCGTGCTGCAGGGCGAAATCCCGAGCCCGATCGATCCTCCCTCGGGATGCCGTTTCCGGACCCGCTGCCAGTACGCGCAGGCGCTCTGCGCGGAGCAGACGCCGGAATGGCGCGAATTGGCAAGGGATCACTGGGTGGCCTGCCACTTTGCAGACCGCCCTAGCTTTTCACCCAATTGAACAAAAAACGCCCGACGGAGGATAGGCCATGACACACACCACCCGACGCGAGGTAATGGCGCTGATTTCAGGCGCGCTGGCCGGCACCGCGCTTGGCGGCAACGCGTTGGCGCAAGGCACGCCGAAGCGCGGTGGAACGCTGCGCATTTCGGCACCCGCCAACCCGTCGAGCCTCGATCCCGCCACGGGCGGTGCGGGCTCGGACCACGCCTTCCTGTTCACGATGTACGACACGCTGACCGAATGGGACTTTGAAACATTGAAGCCGAAGCCCGGACTCGCCGAGAGCTGGAGCTTTACCGATCCCACCACGCTGGTGCTCAACATCCGCGCTGGCATCACCTTCCACGACGGCACGCCGCTCGACGCCGAGGCCGTGAAATTCAATCTGGAGCGCAACAAGTCCGACCCGAAGTCCAACATCAAGGCCGATCTTGCCTCGATGGCTTCCGTCGCCGCCACCGGTCCGATGCAGGTGACATTGAAGCTTAGCGCTCCCGACGCCGCGCTCCCCGGCATCCTGTCCGACCGTGCCGGCATGATGGTGTCGCCGACCGCGCTCAAGGCCGCCAGTGCAGGCAACGTTGCGCGCACGCCGGTCGGCGCCGGGGCCTATGCCTTCGTGAGCTGGGCCGACGGCGAGAAGATCGTCGTCAAGCGCAACGAGAAGTATTGGAAACCCAACCGGCCGTATCCGGATGGAATTGAATTCTCCATCATCCCTGAACTGACGACCGGCTCGCGCTCCGTCACCGCGGGCCAGAACGATCTGATGTATCAGATGCCGCCGCGCCAGAAGGCGATCATGGATCGCGTCCCCAGTGTCAAGATCGCCAACGGCCCGACGCTCTATGTCTTCCAGATTTTTCTGAACTGGGCGAAGCCGCCGTTCGACAACGTGAAGGTCCGTCAGGCCTTCAATTTCGCGATCGACCGCGAGACCTTCGTCAAGGCGGCGCTGGCCGGTCTCGCCGAACCCGCCTACATGAACCTGCCGAAGGCGCATTGGGCCTACGACAAGTCCGTCGCCGGCCTCTATCCGTATAACCCCGACAAGGCCAAGCAACTGCTCGCCGAGGCCGGCTTCAAGGACGGGTTGTCGATCGATCTGATCGGCTATCCTGACCAGGATTCGGTGCAGCGCCAGGAAATCCTGATCGAACAGTTCCGCAAGGCCGGCATGAACGTGAAATTCTCCAACGCCCCGATCGCGGAGGCGTCTGCCGCGTTCTTCGGCGCCGAGAAGCGCGGCTCCGGCCTGCTCGCGGCGTGGACCGGACGGCCGGATCCGAGCCTGACCTATTCGCTGATGTTCACCAAGGACGCCTACTATAATGGCGGCCGGGCGCCGGTGCCGGGCGAACTCGAAGCCGCGATCAAGGAGTCGCGGGCCTCGGAAGATATCGAGATGCGCCGCAAGGCCTTCGCCACCGTGCAGCGGCTGGTGATGGAGAACGCGTTCGTGGCGCCGCTCGCCTTCCAGTTCGAGCTCGTCGCCATGAACAAGAAGGTGCAGGGTTACAGGCCGAACCTGCTGGGTAAACCCAAATACGACGACGTCTGGCTGGAGAGCTGAGCGGCATGGCGCGACGGAGCCCGGTACGGGTGATCGGTGGCCGCCTGCTGCAGGCGGTCCCGGTGATCCTGCTCGCCACCTTCATGGTGTTTGCACTGTTGAAGCTGGTGCCCGGCGATATCGCGGTCACA
>PNLC01000216.1 GCA_013822885.1 Bradyrhizobium sp. | reverse complement strand
AGGCCGACCTCGCTTCGGCCCAGGCCGCCTCCCTTCGTGGCGACAACAAGACTGCCCGGGATCTTGCCTCGCGAGCGAAAACGCGCTTCGCCATCGGAACGCCCGGATGGGTCAAGGCTGACGATATTGTGAGCGCCAAGCCGCTGCCCGGCCAGAAAGGCAACTAGAACTAACCGGGGTTCCAACTACAACCGGACCCGGCGAGCCGAGCATGATCCGGAAAAGCGGGTCCCGGTTTTCCGACAAGATCATGCTGAAACAGGAAACCATTCAAAGAGTAGGCCTTCATCAGAACCGCCGAACTCGCCGCACAAGGAATTGCCGATGCCTTCGCTCCGTTATGTTATCCCCGCTTTGTTTGTCTTTGCACTCTGCGGCGCGCCGCTGGCCGCCTCCGCGCAGAGCTTCTCCGACAAGCAGCGCGGCGATATCCAGTCCATCGTCCGGGAGTACCTGATTGCCCACCCGGAAGTGCTCGAAGAGGCGATGGCCGAACTGAGCAAACGGCAAAGCGCGGCAGAAACCGCCAAGCACGAAGCCGCCGTCGCCAATAATGCCGAGGCGATCTTCAACTCGCCGCGCAACGTCACGGTCGGCAACAAGGATGGCGACGTCACCTTCGTCGAGTTCTTCGACTACAATTGCGGCTATTGCAAACGCGCGATGATGGACATGATGGAGCTGATGAAGAGCGATCCGAAGCTCAAGGTCGTGCTCAAGGAGTTTCCAGTGCTGAGCGCGGGCTCGGTCGAAGCCGCCCAGGTCGGCGTCGCCGTGCGCATGCAGGATCCGAGTGGCAAGAAATATCTCGATTTCCACCAGAAGCTTCTCACCGGTCGCGGCGCGGTCGACAAGGCGCGCGCGATGGCCGTTGCCAAGGAAGTCGGTCTCGACATGGCGAAGCTGGAGAAGGATCTGGCGAGCGCCGAAGTGCGCAACACGCTCGAAGAAAACTTCAAGCTTGCCGAAGCCATGGGCATGAACGGCACGCCGAGCTACGTGATCGGCAAGCAGATCGTCATCGGCGCGGTCGGCGCCGAGACCCTGCGCGAAAAGATCAGCAACGCGCGTTGCGGCAAGGCAACCTGCTGAAGCAGTACATGCATCAAAGTACGAAACGAAAGGCCGGCAACAGCCGGCCTTTTTCGTTGAGGCTTTCTGTGTCGCATCGGTTCATTTCGCGTTCACAAAACAAAGTCGGCGGAACCGACAATGTTCCGGAACATCGGGCGTTTCCTTACGTTGTGGTGCGGGCAATGCAGACACGTGAGGAGACAGTATATGACTAATCGCTTTTTGATCTCGGTTGCGGCAGCGGCACTGATTGCCGGAACCGGCCTGGCCAACGCGCAGGGAATGGGTCGCGACAGCGGCGGGTCCGCAGGTTCTCCTGCTGCACAGCAGAGCGCGCCTTCTTCCGATCGCGGCAGTCCCTCGTCGGGCGGCGCAATGCAGCGTGATAGCGGCGGCGCTTCAGGCATGAAGGGTGCCGAGTCCGGTATGAAGAACGACTCCGGCATGACCAAGGGCGAGTCCGGCATGAAGGCCGATTCGACCGACAAGGCCGAGCCCCGCAGCAAGAGCGCGCAGGACGGAAACCGCATGCAGGGCGAGAAGTCGAAGAGCATGAGCTCCGACGATTCGACCAAGAGCAGCAAGGAAATGAAGGCCGAGGGGCGCGACAGCAAGACCGGCACCACCACCACTGAAAGCCGCGACGGCAAGACCGGCGATACCCAGACGAAGGGCGCGGCCTCGACCGACAGCAAGTCTCAGACGACGACGGGCAATGCCGCGACGTCGGCAACGGCCGCGCCGCCGGCTGAAAAGCGCACCCAGATCGTTTCCGCGATCCGCTCGGAGAAGATCCAGGAAACCACCAACGTGAACTTCAACATCTCGGTCGGCGCGGTGGTGCCCACCAGCGTGCGCGCCTACCCGCTTCCGCCCCGGATCGTGGAAATCTATCCGGAGTGGCGCGGATATGAGGTGATCCTGGTGAAGGGCCGTTACGTCATCGTGCGTCCGCAGACGCATGAGATCGTCTACATCATCGAGGGCTAACACCCGCGGTGAGAACAGACTCAAGCGATGCAATTCTGGGGGTGGGCAGAGATGCCCACCCCCTTTTGCGTGGCGGCCCCCGGTATCCTCGAATAATTGGTTAACGAGTGATTTCCGTAGGTTCCATACGGTTTTTTACGAACCGGATGAGGCATTTGGGCAATCCTCGGGCGGGTCGCAAGGCTTCCCCTTGGCCGCGTTGTTACCTATAACCCCGCGACCTGCCCGCCCCTTTTTGCTGGATTCTGGATGGCCCAAGCCCCTGCCGCGACGATCTATGTGCTCAACGGTCCCAACCTCAACATGCTGGGGACGCGGGAACCGGAGAAGTACGGCCACGCGACGCTTGCCGATGTCGAGAAGCTGTGCGCGGAAACCGCCGCGCAATTCGGCATGAAGGCCGATTGCCGCCAGTCCAACCGCGAAGGCGAACTGATCGATTTCATCCACGAGGCCCATGCCAAAAAGGCGGCCGGCATCATCATCAACGCCGGCGGCTACTCGCACACCTCGATCGCGCTGCACGACGCACTGATGGCGGTGAAGATACCGACCGTTGAAGTACACATCAGCAACATCCACGCCCGCGAGAGTTTCCGTCACCACTCCTTCACCGCCATGGCCGCCTTTGCATCGCTTTGCGGCTTCGGCGTCGACGGCTATCGGCTCGCGATCAATGGCCTTGCCGCCAAGCTCGGTGCCAAGGCCGCGAACTGACCAACAAATCTGACGCTCCGCCGTCGCCCACCCCAGGAATTCCGGATAAGAGCATGGCCCGCCAGCCCGACAACAAGTCAGCGGAAAAATCCGCCGCAAATTTCAAGAGCGACGACAGCGCGCTCATTCGCGAGCTCGCGTTGTTGCTCGACGAGACCAGTCTGACCGAGATCGAGATCGAGCGCTCAGGCCTTCGTGTACGCGTCGCCCGCAACATCAGTGTGTCAGCCGCGATGCCGGCGAACTTCCAGCCGGCCTACCCGGCTTCGGCGGTCGCCCCGGCTGCGCCAGCCGCGGCAGCCGATCTCGCCAAGCACCCCGGCGTCGTCCCCTCGCCGATGGTCGGCACGGCCTATTGGGCGCCCGAGCCCGGCGCCAAGCCGTTCATCGACGTCGGCTCCAAGGTGTCGGCCGGACAGACGCTTCTGATCATCGAGGCGATGAAGACGATGAACCAGATCCCGTCGCCGCGCGCGGGCACGGTGACGCAAATTCTCATCGAGGACGGCCAGCCGGTCGAATTCGGCGAGCCGCTCGTAATCATTGAATAGCGAATGGCGAGCGGCGAATAGCGAATAGAATGATCCATTCGCTATTCGCCATTCGCTACTCGCCTCTCGAGGCCGCATGTTCGACAAGATCCTCATAGCCAATCGCGGCGAGATTGCCCTGCGCGTGCTGCGCGCGTGCAAGGAACTCGGCATTTCCACCGTCGCGGTGCATTCCACCGCCGACGCCGACGCCATGCATGTGCGCCTCGCCGACGAAAGCGTGTGCATCGGGCCGCCGCCATCCAAGGATTCCTACCTCAACGTTCCCGCCCTGCTCGCCGCCTGCGAGATCACCGGCGCCGACGCCGTGCATCCCGGCTACGGCTTCCTTTCCGAGAACGCCCGCTTCGCCGAAATTCTCGCCGAGCATAATCTGCATTTCATCGGCCCGAAGGCCGAACACATCCGCCTGATGGGCGACAAGATCGAGGCCAAGAAGACCGCCATGCGGCTCGGGATCCCCGTCGTTCCCGGTTCCGACGGCGCGGTGACTTCCGACGACGACGCGATGGCGATCGCGAAGGGAATCGGCTTTCCCGTGCTGGTCAAGGCCGCCGCCGGCGGCGGCGGGCGCGGCATGAAGGTGGCGCAAACCGCCGACGATCTGATGATGGCGCTGACGACGGCCGGCAACGAGGCCAAGTCCGCATTTGGCGATGCCTCGGTCTATCTGGAGAAATACCTGCAGAAGCCGCGGCACATCGAAATCCAGATCCTGGGCGACGGACGCGGCGGCGCGATCCATCTCGGCGAACGCGACTGCTCGCTGCAGCGGCGGCACCAGAAGGTCTGGGAAGAAGGCCCCTCGCCGGTGCTTTCCGCCGCGGCGCGCGCCAGGATCGGCGAAACCTGCGCCAAGGCGATGCGGGAGATGAAGTATCTCGGCGTCGGCACCATCGAATTCCTGTACGAGGACGGCGAGTTCTATTTCATCGAAATGAACACCCGCATCCAGGTCGAACATCCCGTCACCGAGAGCATCACCGACATCGACCTGGTGCTGGAGCAAATCAGGATCGCCGCCGGCGGCGACCTGCCCGCGACGCAGGATGAGGTCGCCATCATCGGCCACGCCATAGAGTGCCGCGTCAACGCCGAAAACCCGCAGACCTTCCGCCCGTCGCCCGGCAAGATTACCCAATTCCATCCGCCGGGCGGATTGGGCGTACGGATCGATTCGGCGGTCTATCAGGGCTACGTCATCCCGCCCTATTATGATTCCCTGGTCGGCAAGCTGATCGTCCACGGCAAGACCCGCGCCGAATGCCTGATGCGCTTGCGCCGGGCGCTCGACGAGATGGTGGTCGACGGCATCGAAACCACCTTGCCGCTGTTCCGGGCGCTGGTCCGGGAGCCCGCCATCATCGACGGCGACTACCATATTCACTGGCTGGAACAGTACCTCGCCGGCCCGCCCGCCGAGCCAGCCAAATAATCTCCGCGCGTGGGAACCCGGTGCCCCGGTGAACGTTACCCGGAGTTAGGGCATCTTGGTTAGGGCAGCTTGGGGCTTGAATTTCGTTTGCTAAATCTGGCGAGACCATCGTGACATCTGAAGCGCGGAAGCGGCGCGCTCTGTGGCAAATCCTGCTGTTGTCGGCGGGATTTCTGGCGCTGGTGATTGTCAGCGTCGGCGCGGTTCTGCTGGTCGACAAGGCTCGCGATCATAGCCGTCTGGTTGTGCATACCGTCGAGGTCGAAAGCCAGCTCTCGAATCTCCTGCTGGAAATTCGCCGTGCCGAAAGCGCCACCCGCGCCTATCTGCTGACATCCGCGCCGCAGTTCCTGACCGAGTATCAGACCGCCGCGGACAACGTGTTGCCCGCCGCCGACAAGCTGGCCGCCCTCACCGCGGACAACCCGGTCCAGGTCGAGAACTACACCAGGCTGCGCAAGGCAATCGAACAGCGCCTGCGTGAATTCGCGCGCGGCGTTGACCGCGTCAAGAACAACGACGTCGCCGCCAGCATTACCGCGTTGCGCAACGGCACCTCGACCGACGCCGTGCAAACCATCGTCGAAACCAGCCGCACCATCCGCGCCGAGGAAGGCCGCCTGTTCGCCATGCGGACCGCGGATGCCGACCGCACGCAGGTTCTCGCCTCCGCCGTGACGATCGCCGGCTCAACCCTGGTTATTGCGCTTGCCGGCATCTCCATCTTCTTGGTGAGGCGTTCCTCGCGCGCCCGCGACCACGCCGAAGAGCAATTGCGCGACAGCAATCTCAACCTCGAGACCACGGTCGACGAACGCACCGCCGACCTGCGCGAAGCCAACGACGAGATCCAGCGCTTCGCCTATATCGTCAGCCACGACCTGCGCTCGCCTCTGGTGAACATCATGGGCTTCACCAGCGAACTGGAGGAACTGCGCGGCGACATTTTCCGGCGGATCGCAACGCTTGCCCGGACGCAATCGGCGGCTCCCCAGGCCCCGGAAAACGCGACCGATACCGCCGAGCCCGTGCTCGAAGGGGCCGACAAGCAGCTTTCGGAAGACTTCACCGAAGCGTTAGGTTTCATCAAGTCGTCGATCGCCAAGATGGACCGCCTGATATCGGCGATCCTCAACCTCACGCGCGAAGGCCGGCGCGAGTTCGACCCGGTGCCGATCGACACCAAGGAGCTGATCGAGGCCGTCGTCACAACCATGGCGCATCAGGTTTCCGAGGCGGAGGCCCGGATCCAGATCGCTCCGCTGCCAAACATCGTCAGCGACCGCCTGGCGCTGGAGCAGATTTTCGGAAACCTGATTGACAACGCGCTCAAATATCTCAAAAGCGGTGTTCCCGGCGAGATTTTGGTGCGCGGACGGACCAAGCTCGGCTTTGCGATCTTCGAGATTTCCGACAATGGCCGCGGCATTGACCCCAAAGACCATCAGCGGATCTTCGATCTGTTTCGACGCGCCGGGACCCAGGACAGACCGGGGCAAGGCATCGGGCTTGCCCACGTCCGCGCCCTGGTGCGGCGGCTTGGAGGGACCATGTCGGTCGCTTCGGAACTCCACAAAGGCAGCACGTTCACGATCACGCTGCCCATCGATTGGCCATCCAGTAACCGGAACACACGGAAATGAGCAATCCAGTCACCATCATCATGATCGAGGACGATGAGGGCCATGCACGCCTGATCGAACGGAATATCCGTCGATCCGGTGTCAATAATGAGATAATACCGTTCACCAACGGTACAGCGGCCCTGGACTACCTGTTTGGCAAGGATGGAACGGGCCTCGTTCACAAGGGCAATGCGCTCCTCATCCTGCTCGACCTCAACTTGCCCGATGCGTCCGGCATCGACATTCTGAAGCGGGTAAAGGAAAACGGGTATCTGAAGACGACGCCGGTGGTGGTGCTGACCACGACGGACGATTCCCACGAGATCAAGCGCTGCTACGAACTCGGTTGCAACGTCTACATCACCAAGCCGGTGAACTACGAAAGCTTCGCCAACGCCATTCGCCAGCTCGGCCTGTTCTTTTCCGTCATTCAGGTACCTCCAGCCGCCACATGACAACAGCGACGCCGACCCTCCTGTATATCGACGACGACGAGGCGCTGGCCCGGCTGGTCGACCGTGGCCTGACGCGGGCCGGCTTCAAGGTCATCCACGCGGCGGGCGGCGACCAGGGACTGGAGCGGCTGGCGCAGGGCGGCATCGATGTCGTGGCGCTCGACCAGTACATGCCGGGGCTCGACGGCCTGGAGACGCTGGAGCGGATCATGGCGATCCCGAACGCGCCGCCGGTGGTGTTCGTCACCGCCTCGCAGGATTCAGCGATCGCCGTCACGGCGTTGAAGGCCGGCGCCGCCGACTA
>PNLC01000215.1 GCA_013822885.1 Bradyrhizobium sp. | reverse complement strand
TCCTTGATGTCCTGCTGGAAGTAGCGGTCGGCCGAGCCGCGCGCCATGGCGCCGACCGAGCCCATGCCGCGATAGGCCTTGTAGGAACGGCCCTGCCACAGGAACACTTCGCCGGGCGTCTCGTCGGTGCCGGCGAGCAGCGAACCGACCATGGCGATGTCGGCGCCGGCGGCGAGCGCCTTGGCCAGATCGCCGGAATATTTGATGCCGCCATCGGCGATGACAGGCACGTCGGCCTTCTTCGCCGCCTCGACCGCATCCATGATCGCAGTGAGCTGCGGCACCCCGACACCGGCGACGATGCGCGTGGTGCAGATCGAGCCCGGGCCGATGCCGACCTTGATCGCATCCGCCCCCGCATCGATCAGCGCCTGTGCGCCTTCTTTCGTGGCGATGTTGCCGGCGATGACCTGCACCGCGTTCGAGAGCCGCTTGATGCGGTTGACCGCCTCCAGCACGCGCGAGGAGTGGCCGTGCGCGGTATCGACCACGATCAAATCGACTCCGGCGTCGATCAGCAGTTCGGTACGCTCAAAGCCGCCCTCGCCGACGGTGGTCGCTGCTGCGGCGCGCAGGCGCCCCTGCGCGTCCTTGCAGGCCAGCGGATGTGCGACCGCCTTTTCCATGTCCTTGACGGTGATCAGGCCGACGCAGCGATACTGATCGTCGACGACAAGCAGTTTCTCGATGCGGTGCTTGTGCAGCATCCGCTTCGCCTCGTCCTGGCTGACGCCTTCGCGCACCGTGACGAGGTTTTCATGCGTCATCAGTTCGGAGATTTTCTGGCGCGGATCGGTCGCAAACCGAACGTCGCGGTTGGTGAGGATGCCGACCAGCTTTCCCGGAACCCCCTTGGAAGCGCCGGTGACGACGGGAATGCCGGAGAAGCCATGATCGTTCATCAGCGCGAGCGCGTCCGACAGCATCGCATCGGGGCCGATGGTCAGCGGATTGACCACCATGCCGGATTCATACTTCTTGACCTGCCGCACCTGGGCGGCCTGCCCCTCCGGATCGAAATTACGGTGGATGACGCCGACGCCGCCGGACTGCGCCATCGCGATCGCCATGCGGGCTTCGGTTACCGTGTCCATCGCAGAAGCAATGATCGGGATGTTGAGCGGGATCGCGCGGGTGACGCGAGAGCGGATATCGGCCTCCGAGGGCAGGATATCCGACAGGCCAGGCTTCAGAAGCACATCGTCGAACGTGAAGGCTTCACGGATAGCCTGAAGTCCCTGCGCCATTGCCAACTCCTTTCGGCGGCGGTCCGCCGCGATCAGTACTCTGGATGAACGTCGCCTTCGGCGCTGCTACCGGCATCGCCGTCGAATCGAAGCCCATCGGTGGGGTTGACGGTGGTCGATAGCATGGCAAGACGCCGAATCAAAGCGTTTGACGGCCATGCACAGGCTTTTCGGGAAAAGCCCCAATCCAGAGCCCTTTCGGGCTCTAGCCTTTTGTTTTGAGGCGTTTTCTTTACGCGAACCAGTTTCCACTTCGCTCGAAAACGCTTTTGTGAAAGCCTTTAGCGCTGATATCCGGGCGGCGGGCCGTGTTGGCGGATCGCCTCCACGACCTCCCGGTGCCGACGGTCCTCCCGCTTCATGTGGACGGCAATCAGCCCATGCGCCGACGGCACCAGCAGCAGGACAGGGAAAATCAGCCCGAAAACCAGGCAAAACACGATCAGGACCACGTTGAAGACAGCCGAAAGCGGCTGCCCGTTCAGGAGCAAACCGATCGGCGGCAACAACGCAGCAAGGACATAGATCATCGTTTCGGACCTCCTGCGGCTGGCGGATGCATACCAGCGTCACGCTGGATTTAGGGGGTTTGCCCGGTTCTGCAATGGCTTGTGTGAAAGGGGGATGATACAGGCCGGTCGCCTGCCTCACTTTCCGGTCTCCCGATTCCTATGACCAAAGAACGCCTGATTCCGCTCATCGTCGCCACCGCCCTGTTCATGGAAAACATGGATTCGACGGTGATTGCGACCTCGCTGCCGGCGATCGCGGCCGATATCGGCACCAGCCCGCTAACGCTGAAGCTGGCGATCACGTCCTACCTGCTCTCGCTTGCCGTGTTCATTCCGGCCAGCGGCTGGACCGCCGACCGCTTCGGTCCGCGCATGGTGTTCTCGATCGCCATCGCGGTCTTCATGGTTGGATCAATCGGCTGCGCGCTGTCGCAGAACGTCACCCATTTCGTGATCGCGCGCATCCTGCAGGGCATGGGCGGGGCGATGATGACGCCGGTGGGCCGGCTGGTGCTGCTGCGCTCGATCGACAAGAGCGCGCTGGTCAATGCGATGACCTGGGTGACGGTGCCGGCACTGATCGGGCCGGTGATCGGCCCGCCGCTCGGCGGCTTCATCACCACCTATTTCTCCTGGCACTGGATTTTCCTGATCAACATCCCGATCGGGCTGCTCGGCATCTTCATGGCGATGAAGTACATCGACCCGATCAAGAGCGAAGACCCCGAGCGCTTTGATCTCTACGGACTGGTGCTGGCCGGCATCGGCCTTGCCGGCATCGCCTTCGGTCTCTCGGTCGCAGGGCTAAACCTGTTGCCCTGGCCGATCGTCGCCGGCCTCGTCGCGGTCGGCTCGATCTCGATGACGCTGTACGTCATGCACGAAAGGCGGACCGGCTCACCGGTGCTGGATTTCTCGCTGCTGCGGCTTTCCACCATGCGCGCCAGCATCATCGGCGGCTTCCTGTTCCGGCTCGGCATCGGCGCGCTGCCGTTCCTGCTGCCGCTGTTGATGCAGGAGGGTTTTGGGTTGTCGCCGTTCCAGTCCGGCCTGGTGACGTTTTCTTCCGCGGTCGGCGCCATGGGCATGAAGACACTCGCGGCGCGCATCATCCGCACCTTCGGCTTCCGCAACCTGATGACGGTCAATGCCGTCATCAGTTCCGTGTTCCTCGCGGCGTGCGCGCTGTTCACGGTGTCGACGCCACTGCTGCTGATCTTCATCATCCTTGTCGTCGGCGGTTTCTTCCGCTCGCTGCAGTTCACCGCGATCAACACGGTGGCCTATGCCGAGGTCGAACCGGCGCAGATGAGCCGCGCCACCACGCTGGTCAGCGTCAACCAGCAACTGGCGATATCCGCGGGCGTCGCTATCGGTGCGTTCTCGGTGGAATCGACCATGCTCTACCAGGGCGTCACCGAACTGAGTGACAGCGTGTTTGGACCGGCCTTCATCGTGGTGGCGATCATCTCGGCCGTGTCGGCATATTTCTTCTGGCAGATGCCGGATGATGCCGGTCACGAGATTTCAGGGCGCAAGGCCGTCGAGATTTCCAGCCGCAAGGGCGCGGAAAAAGCGGCGACCAAGGCGGCCAGCGAAGGCACCGGCGACGCGCGCGACCAACGGCTGGGTTGACTGCGCGCGCCGCGTACTCGCGGTCGTTCAGCAGGCTGTGACGAAATCATGACAGCCGATGGTCAAAAAAATCCGGCGTGAGAGTCAGAAAGCGAACGGACGCCCCGGCGCGAGTCGGCCATATCGAGGCCCGACGGGGCGCGCGCCTTGCAGCTCTGTCGATTCGGTAACGAGTAAAAGGACATCAAAGCTGTGAATGAAGCCAACACGAAAGAAGCGAACACCAATCCGAAAGCCGGCGCTGATGTGGGGCATGGCCTCGGCCTGCCATACTTCGCCGCGCCAGCGTTCCTGAACGGAATGACCGAGCAGAGCCTCGCGCGCGCAAAGGAAAACTGCGCGAAACTGAACGCTGCCTCTGGAACATTCAACGACGTCCTCAGCCAGGCTTATTCGACCAACTCCAGGGGCATCGCGGATTACACCGCCAAGGTCATCGAGTTCTCGGGTACCAACACCAACGCGGCCCTCGATTTTCTCCGCCATCTGCTGGGCACAAAGTCGCCTTCGGAACTCCTGCAGCTCTCCGCCACACATGGCCGCAAGAATTTCGAAACCACGACGGCGCAAGGCCGGGAGCTTTGGGAGCTCGCCCGCAAGGTCGCGACCGAGACCGCCGAGCCGATCAAGAAGGGTTTTGCCAGCGCGCTGCAGAAGGCGTCCTAATCCGCATTCAAACCTTTGCAGCACCGCCGGGATCGGCTGGAATTAGCGCCCCCCAACGAGAAGGACGCGCTCCAGCCGACGGCGGATCAACACGTCGCAAACAAATACAGCAAGCGAGGAACATGATGGGCGTCGTCATGATCAAATGTCCCGCGACGGGGCGCGCTATCCCGACAGACATAACGATGGATCGGGAAAGGTTTCGATGCAGTCCGGTATTTTTCGGACGCACCTTCTGTTCGATCTGCCAGACCAATCACGAGTGGTTTGCCAGGGATGCCTGGGTTCACGAGCCCGCAGAGAGGCGGCAGAGGTTGACGGCCCCACTTGCGCTGCGATCGGCGTGACGTCGTTGCGCGAGGCCGGACTGCCATTGCGCCGTGGCCATTCCGTCAGTGGCTCCTTGGCCGGTGGAGCATTCCGTCGTGGGATGCCGTGCGCGGATGGACATCATCTGTTTTAGCAAACAGCGGAGCTTGCGGGCGGAGACCGTCCGCCGGCCCTGCGCTGTCGGGCAGATGCATTTCTTCCGGCGAGTTGATCTGTTCGATCCTCCGGCGCATCAACTGGTAGCATTCGCATGCCGCCGTTTCGAGCCGCGGCCGGTCGATCTCGATAAAACTCCGCCGGTTGGAGCGGATCGCACCTGACGCGCGCAGCCGGCGAACCACATGCGTTACCGTGGGCCTGCGTACGCCCAGCATTTCGGAGAGTGTCTCCTGCGTCAGTGGCAGGACGTCGCCTTCGGCCCGGTCGTGGACCTGCAGCAACCAGCGCGCCAGGCGAGCTTCGACCGTGTGCAGCGCGTTGCATGCTGCGGTGTGCTGGAATTGGGCCAGCAGCGACCGCGTCAGCGTTTGAACCACCACCCGTATGGGATTGCTGCGCCTGAGGGCCGCCTGAAATCGTGCCGGCGAGATTTGCAAGGCAGTCCCTGCAATTCGCACCGCCGTGGTCACCGGCGAGCGCGTGGGTCCCAGCGCCGACAGCAGGCCCGCGGCGCCGTCATTGCCGACGACAGCGGTCGCAACCGTCTCGCCGCTCGGCATATCCATGATGAAGGCCACCAGGCCGCTCAGGGGGAAATAAATGCGCTGAACCGGATCGCCCGACCGCGCCAGTACGGTGTCACGTTCGAGCGCTACTTTTCGGAAGTGAGGCACAAGGAGATCGAGATCTGCGGACGGCAGCGCAGCTAGTAGTTTATTACCAACCGTGGTCCTCTGCTCCATCGCGGGAATACTCCTTCCCAGACGGAGGCGCGGCTCGTTCCTGCATGGCGTCAGACTGCAAGCAGTTGAACAGACCGCGCCGGACAACCAGACTAGCAGTCTCAGGACAAAATTCCAGAAGTTTCAGTGATTTGTCCACCGGGCTGGCAGCCCGGCTTTGACAATCGAATCCGTCAGGCCGCGCTCACCCCCGATTGGGCTGCCCGCGAAACCCCATCGCCAGCACGTAGCGCTCCGACGAATCCTGCCGGCTCGAGGCCGGCTTGACGTGGCGCACGCTGGAAAAATCGCGCTTCAACTGCGCCACCAGTTCGGCGTCGGCGCCGCTCTGAAAGGCCTTGGCCAGGAACGTCCCACCGGGATTGAGCACGTCGGCGGCAAACGCGGCCGCAGTCTCGATGAGGCCGACGATACGGAGTTGGTCCGTCTTGCGGTGGCCGGTGGTGTTGGGCGCCATGTCGGACATCACGACGTCGGCGCGGCCCCCCATCATGGCGATCAGTTTGTCGGGCGCGTCCTCGGCCAGAAAATCGAGCTGCGCGAAATTGACGCCGGGGATTTCAGGCATCTCCAGGAGATCGATCGCGATCACCTTGCCCTTGCCGCTGACGGCGCCGACGCGCTTGGCCGCGATCTGGCTCCAGCCGCCGGGAGCGGCGCCGAGATCGACCACGGCGATGCCGTGCTTGAGGAAATGATACTTGTCGTCGATCTCGATCAGCTTGTAGGCCGCGCGCGAACGATAGCCGTCCCGCTTGGCCTGCGCCACGTAGGGATCGTTGAGCTGCCGCTCCAGCCAGAGCTTTGACGACAGCTTCCGCTTGCCGCCGCTCTTGACCGTGACGTGGAGCCGTCCGGTGGTGTCTTTCGCCATATTGGTCCCTGTTGTCATTCCGGGTCGCATCGAAGATGCGAACCCGGAATCTCGAGATTCCGAGTTCGATGCTTCGCATCGCCCCGGAATGACTGCTAACTTATTTGAAGCGCGCCCTCGCACATCAGCACGGCCTTAGCGCGCCGTCCTCGCGCATCATCTCGACCAGCATCCCCTCGCGCAGGCCGCGATCGGCGACGCGCAGGCGCCGCAGCGGGAAGGCTTCGCGAATCGCGTCGAGAATGGCGCAGCCGGCCAGCACCAGGTCGGCGCGCTCGAAGCTGATGCAGTTATTGTCGGCGCGCTCCTGGTAGCTCATGCCGAGCAGGCGTTGGATGACGGCGGTAACATCTGAATCGTTCATCCAGACGCCGTCGATCCGCCGGCGGTCGTAACGCGCCAGATTGAGATGGACGCCGGCGAGAGTGGTCACGGTGCCTGACGTGCCGAGCATATGCATGTCGCGCAGGCCGCCGCCATGTTCGGCCGCGAACGGCGCGACGTGCTGCGCGACCTCACGTACCATCTTCGCATAGGACTCCGTCGTCACGTCCCTGCCGCCGAACTGCTCGGCCAGCGTGACGACGCCGAGCGGGATCGACATCCAGGCCTTGATCCGCGGCGGCGCATCCTGCACCTCGGGATCGCGTTCGATCCGGACCAGTTCGGTCGATCCGCCGCCGATGTCGAACAGGATCGCGCCCCGCCCCCTGACGTCGAGCAGCGGCGAGCAGCCGATCACCGCAAGCGTCGCCTCGGTCTCGCGGTCGATCACCTCGAGCCGTATGCCGGTCTCGGCGGCGACGCGGGCCCGGAAGGTGTCGGCATTGGCGGCAGCACGGCAGGCCTCGGTCGCGATCAGCCGCAGGCGCCGCGCCTTGCGGTAACGAATCTTCTCGCTGCAGATGCTGAGTGCCGCGATGGCGCGGTCGATCGCCGCCTCGCTGATCGAACCGGTCGCGGAAATGCCCTCGCCGAGGCGGATGATCCGCGAAAA
>PNLC01000214.1 GCA_013822885.1 Bradyrhizobium sp. | reverse complement strand
AGCCCGATGGTGGCGATGGTGCCCGCGACAAACGAGCCGATGGCGGCAGTGGCAAGCGCAGGCCCGCCGCGGCCGGCCTTGGCCATCTTGTTGCCCTCCAGCGCGGTCGCCATCGATGCGCTCTCGCCGGGCGTATTGATCAGGATCGCCGTAGTCGATCCGCCATACATGCCGCCGTAATAGATTCCGGTGAACATGATCAGCGAGCCGCCGGGATCGAGCTTGTAGGTGACGGGCAACAGCAGGGCGACGGTGAGTGCGGGACCGATGCCGGGCAGCACGCCCACGGCGGTGCCGAGGAACACGCCGATCAGCGCATAGAGCAGGTTCATCGGCTGAACGGCGACAGCCATGCCATGCGCGAGCGCGGCAAAGGTTTCCATTTACAGCAGCCTTTCCAGGGGACCTGTGGGAAGGCTCAGCGTCAGCAGCCGATCGAATGCGAGATAGATCAGCGTGGTCATAACAAGCGCGATGGCGGAGTCAGCCAGAATGGCGCGCCGCCCGAACGCTGCCGACGTGGTGACGAACAGCGCGGATGTCGCAAGGATGAAGCCGCCGCCAAGGCCGATCATAGCGATCAACAGCGCAAGCCCGGCGAGGATCAGAAGTACGGCCTTCGGATCGGCGCTCTCGCGCGGCGGCAGCCTGCCGCGCAGCGCGTCGATCAAATTGCCGATCGCGAGAATGCCGAGCCCGATCGCGATGACGACCGGCATCACCTCGGGCCCCATGCCGTACATCGTGGTGGCCGACAGTTGGCGCGAGTCCCACACCAGCACCGCGGCAAGTGCTGCGAGCGCGAGCGCAATGACGACACCGGCACGATCGACGTGCCCTGACCTCCGGCCCTGCGGCAGGTCGGTCATGATTTGATCAGGCCGACCGATTTCAGAACGTCGGTGACGCGCGCGTTTTCCTTCTTCAGGAATTCGGCGAAGGCATCGCCGGATAGATAGGCGTCATCCCAGCCCTTCTGCTTGAGGATTTCCTTCCAGGCATCGGACTTGACCATCTTCTCCACCGCATCGCTCAGGGTCTTGCGCTGTTCGGCGGTAATGCCGGGAGCCGCAACCACCGATCGCCAGTTGGCCAGCACGAGGTCGATGCCCTGTTCCTTGAAGGTCGGAATATCGCTGCCCGGCAGGCGCTTCTCGGATGTCACGCCGAGCGCGCGCAGCTTGCCGGACTTGATCTGGCCTTCGTACTCGCTCAGTCCCGAAATACCCGCGGTGACCTTGCCGCCCAGGATCGCGGCGAGTGACTCGCCGCCGCCGGAGAACGGAATGTAATTGACCTTCCTGGCGTCGGCGCCGATCGCACCCGCAAACAGCGCCGCCATTATATGGTCGACGCCGCCGGCCGAGCCGCCGGCAAAGGTGACCTTGGCGATGTCGGCCTTCACGGCGGCAGCCAGATCCTGCGCTGTCTTGATCGGCGAATTCGCCGGCACCACGATGACCTGGATCTCCTCGGTGAGGCGCGCAATCGGCGTCACCTGGTCGAGCGTCACCGGCGATTTGTTCATCGCCAGCGCGCCGACCATGACGAAGCCGTTCACCATCAACTGGTTGCCGTCGCCCTTGGCGCCGTTGACGAACTGCGCGATGCCGACGCTGCCGCCGGCCCCTGCAACATTGGTGACCTGGACGCTGCGGGCGATCTTGGCGGCGACCAAAGCCTGCTGCATCGCCCGGGCGGTCTGGTCCCAGCCGCCGCCGGGGGCGGCAGGCGCCATCACCTTGAGTTCGAGCTGCTGCGCCAGCGCCGGGGATGCGGCCGCAAGGGTCAGCGCGACGACCGCGCCGAGCAGGCGCGTGTGAAACAGGGTCATTTGGGGTTCCTCCGGGCTCAGGCAGGGCGGCGGCGCTCGCTTATTCGCCGGGCCGTGTCATTTGGTCGCATATCAGCCGGAAAAGCCGGTCAGTGTCCAGAGGCCTTCGTCCGGTGCCCTGTTTTGCGGCAAGCCGCGATCGGGGAGTTTTGCTGCAAATACTCTTGCCGACATTTTGAGCAGCATGCCGCGCGTTATCCGTTCGACCTTGGCATCCTTCGTGCCTAGCCTAAGCCGAAACGGAGATGCTGCCGATGCGCGCGGTACTGGACTATTGCAGCGGAGGAACGAAGCGGGAGGTGCCCGGGGGCACGCCCGTGCTGCATGAGGGCAGCAAGACCGGCCACCTGTTCGTCCTGCTCGAAGGGCGGCTGGAGGTGATCAAGGGCGATACCGTGGTCGCCGTCCTCACCGAACCCGGCGCGATGCTCGGGGAAATGTCGGTGCTGCTCGATCAACCGCATACGGCCACCGTGCGCGCGGCCTCCGATTCGGTGATCTACGAGTTCGACGATGCGGCAGCGTTCCTGCGCGACCAGCCGGCGGTGGCGCTCTTGATCGCGCGGCTGCTGGCGCAGCGGCTGAATGTTGCGACGACCTATCTGGCCGACCTGATGCATCAATATGCCGGTCACGGCAATCATCTGTCGATGGTCGGCGAACTGCTGCAGAGCATGATCAACCTGCCGCCGATGCAGGTCGTGCCAGGCTCGGATCGGCAATCCGATCCAAGGATATGAGCCAGGGCGGCGGATTTTGAACTGGCGCCGCAGGCCGCAGCAATGGCGCGCGCAGGTCGATGCATTGCGCTTCGCCGGCCGCAAGCCAGTACGCTGTACTCTCATCGAGGTCGAGCACGATGCACACCGGCGGGCGGCCGTGCTGCAGGCCGGTGTTGAATACCCAGGTGGTGCCGAGCCGGTCGAACCAGGAACCATCAGGGATGAAGGGCGACTCATGCACATGGCCCGAGATCACCATCGACGGCTGGTAATCCTTGATCCATTGCACCAGTTCGACATCGCCAAAGAACCGCTTGCCGCCCCAACTCGTTGGTGAATTCGCCGGCGGGGCGTGATGCACCCAGATCCATTGCCGCAACCGCTGTGCCGCCGCCTCGCCAAGCTGGCTTTCGAGGCGGCTCTTGACCAGCGGGCCGTCCCACCACGGACACACCGTGAAAAGCGTGTCCGATATCACGAGGCTGTCGCCGTCGCAGGCGATGCCCAGTTCGCGCACTTCGCCGATCCAGCGGGAGATCTTCTCGCCCTCCGCGCTGCGTTCGTCGAGATCGTGATTGCCCGAGCAGAGGATGACGCGCGTCAGGCCGGACAACAGGGACAGGTATTTTTTCACCACCACGATCTGGGCTCGGAAATCCACTGCCGATCCGATGTCGAGCGCGTCGCCCGCGAAAATGACGAGGTCGAACTCCGGCGCAGCCGCCAGCAGCCAGTCGAACTGCGGCAACGAATAATGCAGGTCTGCGACGACGAGGCAGCGCATAAGGATCAAATCCAAAAGTGCCTCAGGAACAGGCGATTTGGCAGCGAATGCATTCAGGCAAGCGGATTCGAGCAAAATTTGTGCCGCACTACGACAGACCCCGCGGCACATATTCGCATTTTGCGCGCGTTGCGCGCGGGCCTGCGTCAGGCGCGCGCCACCGCGTGCGGAAATACCACCTCGATCAGCGTGCCGGAACGGCCGCCGGTCCTGATCTGGAATTTGGCGCGGTTGGCCTCGACCAGGGCTTTGGTCAGCGACAGGCTGACGCCGGAGTTTTCCGATTGATCCGAAGGCGCCTGCGTCCGGAACGGCTCGAGCGCGGCTCTGACTTCATTGTCGTTTAGGCCGGCGCCGGTGTCGCGCACCCGCAGCATGACCTCGCCGAAATCTGACAAAGCGGTCGAGACGATGACCTGCCCGCCGGCATTGGCGAGATGAATCGAATTGCCGATCAGGTTCAGCGTGATCTGGCGCAACGCCTGCGTATCCGCGACGATTTGCGGCAGCGTGTGCGCCAGTGAGGTGCGGATGATGATGCGCTCGCGGTTGGCCTGCGGCTGCATCACGGCGACGCAGCTCTCGACGATCTCGTTGAGGTTCTGGTTGGTGAAGGCGAGGTCGAGCTTGCCAGTTTCGATCCGGCTAAGATCGAGCAGGTCGTTGATGATCGTGATCACGCGTTCGCCGGAAGCGCGGATGTCCTTCATGTATTCGCGGTAACGCTCGTTGCCGAGGGTGCCGAAGCGTTCGCCGGTCATCACGTCGGCAAAGCCGATGATGGCGTTGAGCGGCGTGCGCACCTCGTGGCTGATCCGCGCCAGCACGTCGGCCTTCGCGCTGGTGGCGCGCTCGGCCAGCCGCCGCGCTTCGCGCAGTTCGCTCTCGGTCAGCTTCGCCTGCGACAGGTCGCGGAACACTGCAAAGAAATTCGGGCCGTCGGCGCGGGTGCGGCCCATGGTCATCGACAGCGGAATCATGCCGCCCTTGCTTTCGCGACCGAGCATCTCGCGGCCGTGGTCGAGCAGGCTGGCGGCATCGGACGCCTTGAGGCTGGCAAGATATTCGAACACGCCGTGCCGGCTTTCCGGAGCGAACAGCTCCGCCAGATTGCGGCGCGCCAGTTCCTCGCCATCATAGCCGAACAGCGCTTCGGCGCTGCGATTGGCGGAGTTGATGTTGCCCTCGGCGTCGAACATCACGATGCCGTCTGCCGCGGTGTCGAGGATGGCTGCGAGTTCTTCGGCGTTGGCACTTCCAACGGCCGACGGTTCGGAGGCTTTGCCGACGGCGGGTTCTGCGACGCCCACTTGCGAGACCGGCATTGCTTCCGAGATCGCGGCCGCGATCGCATCGCCTTCCTGGCGCGTGTTCGAAAAGATCAGCGCGAGCGCGGAATCGCCGTCCCATGATATCGTGTAGAGGCGGGCGTCGGCCGCCGTCGGCGCATCGGCATCGGCGGGCTGGCTCGCGGAAATTCTCACCGGCGTGCCGGTGTCCGAGGTCGAGGACGCGCTCGATACGCCCGGCTCGACATAGAGCGCATCGAGGCCGCCGGCGTCTTCCAGCGCATGCAGGCTCGGATAATCCAACTGCAGCAGGAACGCCGCGTTGGCGTACAGCAGCCGGTCGAGCCGGTAGATCAGGATGCCGACGGGGAGCAGATCGAGCAGCGCCTTGTCGCGCCTGGCTTCGCCGAGCGCGGGCGGTTCGGGCGGCGCCAGCCACTCGGGTGGCTCGCCGGCCGCCTCGCGCGCCTCTGATATGGCGGTTGCTTCGAAGACGGCTTCGATCGGCGAGGCCGGCGGCGCTTCATTGCCGTTATCGGTTTCGAGCCGCGCCGACAATTGCCGCGCGAGTTCGTGGAAGGCGGTGTTCTCGACCGGCGTCAGCACCGGCGACTTGGTTTCGCCGGGCTGGCGGAACGGAACGACGTTCTTTAGCGCGTCGTCTGGCGGCAATTCCGCCGGCGTTTCCAGATCGGCTTCTTGCGAAATCGCGGCGATGTTCGGTTCAGGCAATTGAGCAAGCGATGGCAACGTGGCGCTGACCGGTTCGGGTGAATCTGCCACCGTCGGCATTTCCTGTGGCGCGGCGATTTCGCGGAGCAGTTCAGTTCGGCGGCGGGCCGTGAGCCGCGCCAGGCCATCGAGATCGCGGCAGACGCCAAAGCCGCGATAGCCGATGAAGTTACGCGCGGCATCGAAGAACGGCACGCCCGACAATTCGACCGGCAGCCGGTCGCCGCCGTCGGCCGGCCAGTTCAGCTTTATGCCGCTCCAGGTCTCACGCGTGGCGACCGCCTGCATCACGAGGCCCTCTGGATCGAGGCCCAGGGTCGCGGCGATCTCGCTCCACGGCCGGCCGAAAGCCGACAGGCGCGGGCCGACCAGCCGGGTGAAGTCGCCGGCATGGGGCGTAAAGCGGCCATCGCGGTCCATGCGCCAGGTGAAGCGCAGCGGCACGAGGGGCGCATCAGGCAAAGGCGTGTCCATGGTTTCGAAGTCAGGCGATGAATCGTCCGGGTGCATTTCCATCGGAGGGGTCTCTTCGGCAAGAGGCACTTGACGCGGTGTAACTTCGACGTGCGGAAGATTTGTCTCCAGCACGCTTTCGAGATTCAATTCGGGCGGCGCTTCCGCCGCTGACTCGTCAGCACACAATTTGTAGGCAGGCGGTTCATCAAAGGCGTCGAACCACGCAAACCCTGCGGGCGCGTCGCCCGATGGCGCCGGCGCTTCGTCCTCGGCCGCCAAGGGCGTGGCGTTGGCTTCCGCCGCTGCGTGCTCGCTCGGCAGCGCGGCAGGCTCAGGCGCTACGGCTTCCAGTGGCGTCTCGCTGTGAGGCGGCGCGGGCAGCGGCCGCGCCGCCAGTGGTGCGATCAGCGCAATGTTGCCTGCCGCGATCAGGACGCCGTGACTGCCATCGGGAAAATCAAACCGCAGGCAGCCGCAGGTCGCAAGCCCCCCAAGCGTCGCGCCAAAGCCCTGCAGTCGCTCCAGCCGGATGGCGCCGCTGGCCGGCAACCGGCTGGCGAGCCGCGCGATCTGCCGGCGGTGCCGATCGGCCGGTCCGAAGGTTTTTTCGGCAAGCGCGGCGGCATCGGCCGCGCCGAACATCCGCATGCCTGCCGCATTGGCCCACAGGATTCGTTTGCCGTCGGCCGTCCACAACCATGCGGGCAGAGGGCTTGTCGCGTAGGCCGCCAGTCGCGAGCAGCCGGCCCCGCACACCTGAAATTCCGCATCATTCATCGCGACTGCATGACCGTCCGGCGTCAAAATTCGGCCGCCAAGATCGGACAGCCCCAGGGAATCGCAGTATTGCAAGCCGAATGCTGCAGGTCCACGGGCCGGCCCGCCCGCATCGCTCAAAGCGGCGGATAACCCCAACCCGGCTGCATTTTTTCAAACCGGCCGAACCCTCGAGCCACCAGCCGCGTTGGGTCGCTTGCAAGCGTCCGTCAGAGGTCCATCATGGGACCCACGAGACCGTGTCATACCGGCCGGGTATCTGGAACCTGCCAACCCAACAGGAGCGCACCATGAGCGACGAAGGGCGAGACCGTTTCGAGATTCCAAAGGACATGCGGGCGATGGCGGAAGCAAGCTTCGAGCAGGCCCGCAAGACCTTCGAGAAATTCGTGGCCTCGGCACAGGCCGCGACCGGTACCATCGAGGAGCGCAACGCCGCGGCGGCCGCGGGCGCCAAGGATATCGGCAGCAAGGCGATTGCCTATGCCGAAAAGAACGTGCAGGCCTCGCTCGATTACGCGCAGTCGCTGCTGAAGGCCAAGGACCTGACCGAGGTGATGCGGCTGCACAGCGAGTATGTGCAGGGTCAGATGCGC
>PNLC01000213.1 GCA_013822885.1 Bradyrhizobium sp. | reverse complement strand
GCGGCCGCCACGATCGTTGCGATGATGACATTGACGCTGAACCTCTGGCTCGCCGGCAAGATCACGGCGACGTCCGGCCGGCTGCACCGGTCATGGCCTGACCTGAAGAGCACGGAACTGCCGCCGATGACGCTGGTGGCACTCTGTGTCGCGCTGGCCTTCTGCTTCACCGGCGGGCTCGTCGCCATGTTCGCGCAGATCGTGACCACCGCCCTGCTGATGGCCTACGCCCTGATCGGCTTCGCCGTGCTGCACACGGTGACGCTTTCGCTCAACAGCCGCGGGTTCTGGCTCTGCTGTGCCTACGCTGTCGTCATCACCTTCGGCTGGCCGATGCTGGCGATGATCGCGCTCGGCCTTGCGGACGCGCTTTTTGGCATCCGTGAACGCTATCTGCGCCGCAAGCCGCCGCCCTTGCCCGCATCCTGAAACGCCAACCATTCACGTCAAACCGAATACGTACACTCAAAAGGAGAACGAAAATGGAAGTCATATTGCTGGAACGCGTCGCCAAGCTCGGCCAGATGGGCGAAGTCGTCCGCGTCAAGGACGGGTTTGCCCGTAACTTTCTGCTCAAGCGCGGCAAGGCGCTGCGCGCCACTGCTGATAACCGCGCCAAGTTCGACGGCATGAAGGCCGAACTCGAGGCCAACAACATCAAGGCCAAGGGCGAAGCGAGCAAGGTCGCGGAGAAGATCGACGGCCGCAACGTGGTCGTGCTGCGCCAGGCCTCCGAAACCGGCCAGCTGTTCGGATCGGTCAGCGTACGCGACATCATCGCTTCGTTCGAGGCCGATGGCGTCACCATCAGCCGCAGCCAGGTTCTGCTGGATGCGCCGATCAAGACCATCGGCAAGCATAAGATCGCCATCGCGGTGCACCCCGAAGTCGAAGTCAGCGTTAGCGTCACCGTGGCGCGCAGCGCCGACGAAGCCGAGCGCATCAACCGCGGCGAGGACATCTCGACCCGTCAGGAAGACCAGGACGCCGCCGCCGAGGCGCTCGCCGCAGCGGGCGAGTTCTTCGATCCGGAAGCCCAGCAGGACGACGAGGGACCGGCGCCCGCTTCGACCGAGAAGTAACGCGCATATCGCCGAAAGGCGATTTCAGGACTCTACAACGACTTCAAGCCCGGTCCCTTCAGGCCGGGCTTGCGATTCTCGTGGCAGCCGTCTCGTCGAGCATAGCGATCGACGCCAGTGCGGTGGCGGTGTGTTTCTCGACGCCATCGGTCACGCAAAACACGTCGGCCGCAACGACGGCGACCTGACGTCCGGGCTTGATCACGCGCGCGCGGCAGATCAGGCGCTCGCCTGTCGCCAGCGACAGCAAATTCAGTTTGTACTCCGCCGTCAGCGCCGGTTGGCCCCGCGATGTCGCCGCCGCTATCGTGGTCGCGTTGTCGACGAGGAAGGCGGTGACACCGCCATGGAACAGGCCGTTCTGCTGCAGCAGTTCCGGCCGCCGGTCGACCGCAAGCGTGCACGTGCCGCGCGTCAGTTCGGATAATTCCGCACCGACATGGGTCATGAAACCTTGCCGGCCGACATTGTCGCGAATGCGTGTCGCGATCGGCGCGAAGTCGGGATCGGCTTTTGCGTTCATACGGTTTCTCCCGGTTCGTGGCGCACATCAGGTACGACCACTGCGCGGATCGCGCAGGCAATCAGGATGTCGGTCTGGTCCCTCGGATCGGCGCGGTCGCGTCCCGACAGCCACCCACGACAAAACATCTGGGCAGGTCCGATCACCTGGCTGAAGAACACCCGCGAAGTCATCGGCAGCAATTCGCCGCGCTCAACCAGTGGCGCGCGCCATTGCTCGACCGCTTCCGCAAGCCGCGAGTTTTGTGCGCGTTGCGCACCGCGGATCTCCTCGGTCCATTCGCTGCGGGAAATCTCGAAAAGATAGCGCGCCTCGCGCCTCGAATTGACGACCCAGACCAGATGCGCGCGGATCAGCCGCGCGACGCCTTCCCGCGCCCCGCAGGATCCATCGACCGCCGTGATGATGGATGCGTGGTAGCGCGCAAGAATTTCCAGAAACAGCGTGCTAGCCAGTTCCTTCTTCGACCCGAAGAAATGGAAGAAGCTGCCGTTGGACGCCCGCGCGCGGGTTCGAATGGCCGCCACCGTGGCGCCTTCGAAGCCGTCGCGGTCGAACACGGCCAAACCCGCCGCCAGCAGATCCTCGCGCGCCGTTGTCACCTTGCCTGCTCCCGGGACTCAGCTAGATCACCACTCTAGAGTTACACTCTAATGCTGGTCAAGCGAAGACGTCGAACCCACGTCTGGTCAGCAATGGTTATCGTGAAATCGGTGCGTCAGGCGGGCCGGCGGGCGGCGCCGGCGGCGGTGCGGGCGCAGCCGCTGTCGCCGCAGGAGGGGCGGCCGGCGCTGGCGCCGCCGCAGGGGCTGCGGCTGAAGGGCTCGCAGCCGGCTCGGGTGTGCCGTTGTTCGACGACGAAGACGGCGATGCGACCGATGGCGCCGGATCGGGCCGAGAGGGTCCCGAATCGCTGCCAACACCCTCCCTGGGCGCATCGGACTTGGCAGAGTCAGATTTGGGCGAGTCAGATTTGGCAGCGTCGGACTTTGCTTCAGCGGGCATGCTTGCCTCAGCAGGCTTACTGACCTCGCCGGGAGGCTTGCTGGTTGCATCGCCCGATGGTTTCGCAGCCTCAGGCTTGTCGCCTTCGGGCTTGACGGTGTCGGTCCTGGCTGTTTCGGACTTGCTCCCCTCGACCTTGCCGCCCTCGATCTTGGCGGCGTCGCTGGAAGGCTCGTCCTTTGCGGCGCCGCGGGCAGCCTCGTCGTTCTTCGGGGGCTGTTCGGCTGCGGGCCTGGCGCGCTTGCCGAGCTTTTGCTTGGCGCGTTGCTTGCCGTCGGTCGCAGCCTGTGCCGGGGCCTCGCCGTCCGCGGATCGATTGGCGTCCGGCGCGGCCGTCGGCCTGGCCTGCCGCTTGGCATCGCGGCCGGGGCGCCCGCCCTCGCCTTGGCCCAGTGGCCTCGCCCCGTCAGGTCCGCTCCGGGATGCTTCCGTGTCCGGAGGAATCGGCTGTTGCCTGCGGCCGAATCGGTCGGGTTGATCAGGTCTTGCGTCTTGCCGGGGATCTTGCCGTACGTCCTTCCGCCTCGACTGCTCCTTCTGCTGGTAACGCGGATCGGCGGCGCCATTCGAAATAAGGAAGCCGGCGAGCAAGGAGGCCATGTCGCTGCCCGTCGTATAGTGTTGGCGCAGAAAGCCCGGCAACGACGACGCCGAGACGTTCTTCAACAGGCCCCGCGGACTCTTGTGGCAGGCGCTGCAGGTACCGGAGAAAATTTGGGAAGGGCTCTTGCCACGATCAAGATTTTCCTGCGCCCGCACGCCCACTGCCGTGATGCAGCCGATCAGGATCGTTACCGTCGCTATCATGAGCGCTCGGCTCAACATTCCCTGCTTCTCCAGATATGGAATCGCTTTCGTGCCGCGCAGCGCCGTCGGCGGCGGTCACCTTTTAACCGATTATGACGCGAATGGAAGTACGCTCATAGCGCATCTGTATGATCGCCACACCTGAGAATATCCGCTTTGACTCCAACGCAATAGCGCCACATCATCATCGCAAATATTATGTTGTTGATGGTTCTTTGGAACCCTGGTCGAGAACGGCTCGATCTCCGACGCAGGAACTGAACAACGCCTGAATTCAGTTCGCCATGTACCAGGACATGGTGCCGATCGCGCGCTCATGCGCGACGATTCTTGTACCCACAGGATAAGCGAGCAACGGAACCGGGTTCTCAGTTCCGCAGGCTGTAGGGCGAAGCGTAGGGGATCGGAAGCTGTGCCGGACGAGCCAGCTGCGCCCGCAGAGCGGTAATCGCCTGCGGGTTACAAGGCACGGCAAGCTGTTCAGGGCGCGAAATCTCTTCCGCTGTGTCAATCAGCAAGGACAGCCACAAGCGCTGGCTGCTTGCCGATCGCCATTCCCTGAGTTGCTGCCCCATCGCCTGTCCTTTTGGTCCGTTGCCAAGGGCAATCCGGAAGCCGCGGTGTCGTTCCAGATTTCGTAACCAGACTATGCTGGCGCAAAGAAAATCGGACCGATGTGATCTACTTCACAAAAGCCATCGGCGGTTCGTCCTAGATCTCCGCCATGGCCGAGAAACCCTACCCAGCGTCGTTCGATACCGACATCAGGACCGACTACGCCTTGATCGTCATCGGCGTGGCCGCTGCCGTGTGCGCGTTCATCTACCTGATCCTGGTTTGATCAAGGCTTAAGATCGCAGCGCGAATCGTTCCCAAGCTGTGGGATATGTCCGCCGCGGCGGCGATAAGGTTCAGGCAATCCTAAGATTTTATATGGCATTGCGCGGATAACGCCCGCCATCGCCCGGTTTTGGCCGGAACCCCGTCAAGGAGAATGCGTCAGCGGATCAGCATCCACACCCCGCATGTGGGAATCGTGCATAAGGCACCTTCACGCTTTCACCTCGCCCGCGACAGGCGCCTTATCGCCCCCCGCTTCCGGGATTCGTTCCGGAATCCAAACAACGCCAAAAAAGCGAAGCATATTCCGAGATCATGGCCTTGACTGATTCGAACGTCCTCAAGCTCGCCCCCGACGCGGGAACTCCGGCCTACCGGAGCGCGCCGCACAACATCGAGGCGGAACAGAGCCTGCTGGGCGCGATCCTGGTCAACAACGACGCGTTCTACCGGGTTTCCGACTTCCTGGAACCGAAACACTTCTTCGAGCCGCTGCATCAAACCATTTTCGAAACGGCCAGCAGCCTGATTCGAATGGGCAAGGTGGCCACGCCCGTCACGCTGAAGACGTTCCTGCCCGCCGATACCGACATCGGCGGCATGACGGTTGGCCAATACCTCGCCCGCGTCGCGGCAGAGGCGACCACGATCATCAACGCGCAGGATTACGGCCGCACGATCTACGACATGGCGCTGCGCCGGGACCTGATTCGGATCGGCGAGGACATGGTCAATGTCGCCTTCGATGCGCCGGTGGATTTTGCCCCGCGCGCACAGATCGAGGACGCCGAGCGCCAGCTCTACGAACTCGCCGAATCCGGCCGTTACGAAGGCGGCTTCCAGCGCTTTTCGCAGGCGATGAAGATCGCACTCGACATGGCTGCCAACGCGTACCAGCGCGACGGCAAGCTGTCGGGCATCTCCACCGGCCTGCGTGATCTCGACTCGAAGATGGGTGGCCTGCAGCGATCCGATCTGATTATCCTGGCCGGTCGTCCCGGCATGGGCAAAACCTCGCTTGCAACCAACATCGCCTACAATATTGCCAGGGCATACCAACCGGAAACCAAGGCCGACGGCACCACGATGGCCGCCAATGGCGGCGTCGTCGGCTTCTACTCCTGCGAAATGTCGGCAGAGCAGCTCGCCACCCGCATTCTCGCCGAGCAAACCCGCATTGCCTCGAGCATGATCCGCCGCGGCGGCATCAACCAGCAAGAGTTCGACAAGATTCGCGACTATACGATCGAGCTGGAGCACCTGCCGCTCTATGTCGACGAAACCGGTGGCCTTTCGATCTCACAATTGACCGCGCGCGCCCGGCGGCTGAAGCGCCAGAAGGGTCTCGACGTCATTGTGGTCGACTACATCCAGCTGCTTCAAGGCTCGGGCAAGCGTGGCAACGACAACCGCGTCCAGGAAGTTACTGAAATTACCACCAACCTGAAGGCGCTCGCAAAGGAGCTCAATGTTCCGGTCGTCGCGCTTTCACAGCTTTCACGCCAGGTCGAAAATCGCGACGACAAGCATCCGCAATTGTCCGACCTGCGTGAATCCGGCTCGATCGAGCAGGACGCGGACGTGGTGCTGTTCGTGTATCGCGAGGAATACTATCTGCAGAACAAGGAGCCCAAACCCGGTACGCCCGAGCACGAGAAGTGGAAACTCGACATGGAGCTCGCGCACGGCAAGGCCGAGGTCATCATCGCCAAGCAGCGCCACGGACCGACGGGTACGGTCCCGCTGCAATTCGAGGGGCAATACACGCGATTCAGTGATCTCATCGAAGACGACAATCTGCCCTACCGCGTGCCGTAAATCTGACCTTCAGTGCGGTTGAACCGCAGCGTTCCGCCGCCTAAAATGTGTCATGAACATCGCCCCCGATCCCAAGTCCATTCCGCAAGGCACCGCGCTCACGCCTGAAGCGAACCAGCCCGCCACGATCGCGAGCAGCTCGACCGGCGTGCTGACCGTCGACCTCGACGCCATCGTCGCCAACTGGCGCAAGCTCGAGAAAACGGCGGTGCCGGCCGAATGCGCCGGGGTGGTCAAGGCGGACGCCTATGGCTGCGGCGCAGCCCAGGTCGCCGGCGCGCTGTCTCGAGCCGGCTGCAAGACGTTTTTCGTCGCCACGCTCGATGAGGCCCGCGTGGTTCGCGCTGCGGTACCGGCGGCGGCTGCGATCTATGTGCTCGACGGTTTCTTCCAGAACACCGGCGAGGTCTACGCCCAGATCGACTGCAAGCCGGTGATCGGCGATCTCAACGAACTCGCCGAATGGGACGTGTTCTGCCGCCGCTCCGGCTGGTCGGGCGGCGCGGCCATTCATATCGATACCGGCATGAACCGGCTCGGTATGTCGGTCACCGAGGCGCAGGGCCTGATTCCGCGCATCAATGCCGGCGATCACGGCATCACAATGGTAATGAGCCACCTCGCCTCCGCGGAAATGCTCCACAATCCGGCCAACGCCAGGCAACTCGCGGCCTTCCGGGAAATCGCGAGCCTTTACGCCGGCGTGCCCAAGTCGCTTGCGAATTCATCCGGTATTTTCCTGGGTGCCCAGTTCGTGTTCGACCTGGTGCGGCCGGGATGCGCCCTCTACGGCATCAATCCGACGCCCGAAGCCGACAATCCGATGCAGCCGGTTGTCGACCTGAAGGCGCGCGTCGTGCAGATCCGCAATGTCGAGCGCGGCGAAACCGTCGGCTATGGCGGGACCTGGACCGCTCGGCGTCCGACCCGGATAGCACTCGTTTCGGCAGGCTATGCCGACGGATATTTCCGCGCGGCCAGCGCCAATGACGGCACCCGCGGCGCCGAGGTGGTGGTCGCCGGCAAGCGCTGCCCGATCGCGGGCCGGATTTCGATGGACCTGACCGCGGTCGACATCACGGACCTCGACAAGAATGCGGTCCGGCGCGGTCACA
>PNLC01000212.1 GCA_013822885.1 Bradyrhizobium sp. | reverse complement strand
CGCGACCGAAACGCTGCGGCAGGGATTGTTCCTGAAATTCAAGCCGGTCAATCTCGACGTGCTGCCGCTCTACATCGTGCTGATGGGGCTGTTCCCGCCGGTGCTCTGGCTGATGCTGCGCCAACCGAACTGGACGATGGTGGCCGCGATCGTGCTGTGGCTGGTGTCGCGGCAGACCGGCTGGAACCTGCCGGCCTACCCGGTCGGCACCTGGTACTTCAATCCGTTCGCCTGGCAGGTGCTGTTCATCTTCGGCGCCTGGTGCGCGCTCGGCGGCGCACGGCAGTCGGCCGCCGTCATCATGCATCCGGCGACGCTCTGGTTCTGCATCGCCTACATGATCCTCGCGCTGGTCATGACCATGGCCGGCAAGTTTCCGGCTTTCGGAGATTTGTTCCCGCAGTGGCTGTATTCGACGTTCAATCCGAACGACAAGACCAATCTGGCGCCCTATCGCTTCCTGCACTTCGTCGTCATCGTCATCCTGGTGATCCGCTTCGTGCCGAAGGACTGGCCGGGACTGGAGTGGAAGATATTCGATCCGCTGGTCGTCTGCGGCCAACAATCGCTTGCGGTTTTCTGCGTCGGCGTGTTCCTGTCGTTCGTCGCACACTTCCAGCTGACGATGAGTTCCGGCTCGCTGCTGGCGCAGATCTTCGTCAGCGTGACCGGCATCGCGATCATGACGATCGTCGCCTACTACATTTCCTGGTCGAAGCGGCAGGACAAGCCGCTGCCCAAGACCCCTCCGGCGAACCCACAGGCCCCGAAAGCCGCCTGAGCGGCTTTCGGTTGGCGGCGTTCGGTTTGGATCAGGCGGGCTGCGCGGTCGAGGCGACCAGGGTACGCACGTCGGCGTACACATTGACCAGCGGCGCGATCACCTTGTGCATCGCGGCCTTCGACACGATCGCGTCGTGGATCACCAGATGATCGATCCCGGTGGTCAGGAAACAGTTCACCGCATCCAGCGGCGTTTCCACGATCGGCTCGCCCTTGATGTTGAATGAGGTGTTGATCAGCACGGGCACGCCCGTCAGCGCCTCGAACTCCTTCAGTAGGCGATACAACATCGGGTTGGTCGCCTCGCGCACGGTCTGGACGCGCGCGGTGCCATCGACGTGCACGATCGCCGGAATCTTGTCCCGCCATTCCGGCCGGACCGGCTTGGCGATCAGCATGAACGGCGAATCCTCGTCGCCTTCGAAGATCTCCTTCATGCGCTCGGCCAGCACGATCGGTGCGAAGGGACGAAACGCCTGCCGGTGCTTGACCCGGCTGTTCAGGATATCCTTCATCTCGGGCTTGCGCGGATCTGCAATCAGGCTGCGGTTGCCGAGCGCGCGCGGGCCGAACTCGGAGCGGTCCTGAAACCAGCCGATCACCCGCTGATCGGCGAGCAGCTTTGCTGTATCCCGGCACACATTCTCGCTGCGCTTCGCCTCGACCTGGATACGCACCAGGAATTTCTGCAACTCGGTCGCGACGTCCTTTTCGGTATAGGGCTTACCGACATAGGAATGATCCATCACGAAGCCGCGGCGCTGCTTCAGGACTTCGAGCCAGCCGTAATAGGCGCAGCCGATCGCGATGCCGTCGTCGCCGGCCGCAGGCTGAATCCAGACATTGTCGAAACCGGCTTCTCGCGCGACGCGCCCGTTGGCGACGCAATTGAGCGCGACGCCGCCGGCCATGCAGAGGTTCTTGGCGCCGGTGGTCTCGCGCAGCCAGCGGGCGCGCGCCAGCAGCACGTTCTCGGTATCGTCCTGCGTGCGCCAGGCCAAATCCTCCCAGTGCCGCATCGAAGGGCTGCGCTCCCAGTTGCTGGCGCCATCGAAGACGTAGGGCTGCTTGAATTCGGCGGTCCAGTGCGGCACGTGCAACTTGCCGTCCGCGGACAGTTCGAGCAGGTGCTTGACCTGGTCGCGGCGGCCATAGGGCGCCAGCCCCATCAGTTCGCCGCACTTGTTCCAGTCGCCGAAGATGTAGGTGGAGGCACGGCTGTAGAGCGCGCCAAGGCCGGGCATGTTGTAGAACTCGTCGCTCAGGAACCCGCGGTCCGGTTCCATCCAGACCTTTTTCAGGCATTCGAGCGACGTCCCGCTGAATTTGTAATAGCTCTCGGACTCTCGCGCGAGCGGCGTTGCGGTGTCGCTGGCGGGAACGGGTTCCATGACGTCGGACCGGTAGCTGCCGACGCCGTCGACGATCATCACCACGCCGTCCTCGAACGGCGAGACCGCGAACGCGCTGTAGGCGTGCGCGAGGTGGTGGGAGATCGTGACCACCTTGTCCTGATGCGACAGATACAGCGGATGCTTCGCCGCATCGCCACGCTCGTACTCCGGCAGGAAGCCTGGCGCGTCGAAGTAAACCAGCCGTTCCTCCATCTCCGGAACGGGCAGGATGTAGCAATTGCGGACGATCAGATCGACATCGTCGAGCGTGATGCCTTCAGCCTCGAGGCAATAATCGATCACCTCCTTGTAGAAGCCCGATGCATGCTTCGCCCGGGTGATCCGCTCTTTCGCGATCGCAAACGCGATGGCGCCGTCCCGCAACAGGCAGGCGCTCACATCATGGTCATAGGTATTCAGGCCGAGGACGTAAGTGTGTTTCTTGGACATGGTTACTCGTTGAGGCGGGGATCGTCTTGCGTTGAAAAAATGGAGATCGTGTCGACATCAGGTTGATGGCGTGACCTTGTCGTAGCTTCTTTCGAAATTCTGCGGCGCATCATCATCGCCATTCAGAAAGTATTCAGGAAGATGAACGCCAGAAATCTGCAGTAGATCCGGCTGTAACTTGACCTTACCTACCCGTCTCAATAAAGTCCCGGCAGCCCGCAAGAACCTTTGTAAAAATATCGTCTTAGCGCATCAGAACCAAGAGCCATCTCGCGCGTATCAGTGAGTTAGTGCCGATCGCGCGTATCAGTGAGTTAGTGCCGAAGTCCAGATGCATCGAAGTGACCCGGAGATTCCCGAATGGCTCAACGCTACAAAATCCTGACGCGCTGCCTCGCAGCGTTGGCTTTGTTGTTCGTCTATGTCGCTAGCACGTCTGCGATTCTGGTAGGCGGCACGACCACGTCGGCCCAGGCCCGCGGAGGCAGAGGCTATGGCCGCGGGTACGCGCGCGGTTATGGCCGCGGTCGGGGAAGAGGCCGTGGTTATGGCCGAGGTTACGGCTACTATGGCGGCCCGGTCTACGTTCGCCCTGGTCCCCGCTGCTGGTGGAACGCCTACGGCCGTCGCGTATGCAGGTGGTGACCTGAATCGCCCGTCGTCACGTCAGGCGCGATCGTAGAGAGAAATCGTCGTAAGAATTAGGCGTGCCGGTCGGCACGCCTTTTTCTTTGGCTTCGATCAACGCTGCGCGCAACGAAGCGAGGATCGCTCAAATCCATCATTCGTTCGCGCACTGTGTTTGATCATCTTGTTTGTTATTGTCCGCAGCCTTCAGCCGTCGAGAATGGCCACCGCCCTGGTCCAACCCGCCGAGGCGCGCTCGATCTTCACCGGGAAGCAGGACACCATGAATCCCGTCGAAGGCAATTGCTCGAGATTGTGCAGTTTCTCGATGTGGCAATAACCGATGTGGCGGCCGGCCTTGTGACCTTCCCAGATCAGGCTGGCGTCCCTGGTCTCGGCATATTTCTTCGCGGTGTAAACGAACGGTGCGTCCCAGCTCCAGCCGTCGATACCCGTCAGCCGTACGCCGCGCTCCAATAGATACATCGTCGCCTCGTAGCCCATGCCGCAGCCGGAGGTGACGTAATCGGGCCTGCCGTACTTGGCGCCGGCGCTGGTGTTGACCACGACGATCTCCAGCGGCGACAGCGTATGGCCGATCCGCTTCAGTTCGGCCTCAACATCCCTGGCGGTGGCGACATAGCCGTCGGCGAAATGCCGGAAGTCGAGTTTTACGCCCGGCTGCAGGCACCAATCCAGCGGCACCTCGTCGATGGTCCACGAGCGCTCGCCACGGTTCATGGTCGGATGGAAGTGCCAGGGCGCATCCAGATGCGTGCCGTTATGGGTAGAGAGCTGCACCTGCTCGACCGCCCAGCCCTGTCCGTCAGGCAGGTCTTCCGCTTTCAACCCGTCGAAGAATTGCAGCATCCGCGGCAGGCCCTGCTGGTGATCGATGTACTGGATCGTCGGGTGCCCGCCCGGCGGGTCGGCCGGCACGTCGTTCTGCAGGGGAACGGAGATATCGATCAACTTGCGCGCCATGGCGCCTCCTCGCTGATGTTCTTCTTTCGGTGTTCTACCAGTTATCCCTGGGTACGCATCGGCAGACCATCGCCGCTCGGCCGGCTGCTTCAGGATACCAGTCTTTTCGAGGTCGATGTCGTCATGTTCGATGATATCAGCCGAGCCAGAGACCTGGCAGGCCGCACAGCGTCAGTCGATGCTGGCTCGCCGCGCGCTGGACGCCATCGGCGATCTTGCAAGGCGCAAAGGCTGTGAAGCACTTTCCGGCACGGTGGACGCTGGAACATCCGTTCCGAAGCTATGCGGCTCGCGCTGAAGCGAGAGCCAACGCCGCTTCGCGGCACTTGCCAGTTCACGCCCGGCGGTCACGATCCAGCGGCGGGTCGCGCGGGGACTGAAGGTGGTGAGCACCTCATGATGCCGCATCCCCTTGCCGCCCTTGACCAGCCCGAGGTCACGGATGATGCAGTACGTCCCGCTGCTCATGCGGGCGAACTTCGCACCTTGAAAATGATTGCGCACACGCGACCACATGCGTGCACCATGCACCACCCGGCGATTTCGTCAAATCTTGACGAATGCCGAATCAAGGTCGCGAATTGCGAATTAATCAGAGCGTTGTGCTGTTGCCCCGGTCGGCCAACCGGTGCACCTGACCGGTTGGAACCTGTACGCGCCCAAGTACCGCCCGACGCTCGCTCACGCTCGGTGACTCCCATTGCGCGAAGCATTCAAGAATCTGAATCCGGATTTCCTCCGCAACCGGGCCTTCGACCCGTCGCATGTCGTTCCAGAGCCGGATGATCTCCCGTTGCTTGTCGACGTCCATCTGGTCACCTCCGAGGAATGACCAACTAGAACATAACAGGAACAATCTTGCAAGACGCAATTTGCCAGATTGCCTGTCACCACATCGTCTGCCGCGCGCGCTCCGGCCACTCGCGATCGTATTTTTCGCCACCCACCGTGTTCTCGCTCATTTCGGCGAGGATCTGGCCCGGTGTCGGCAGGGTGTTCGGATCGACAAGCTTGTCGGGATTCCAGAGATCGGCACGCACGATGGCGCGGGCGCATTGAAAGTAGATCTCTTCCACCGTCACCACGATGACCGTGCGCGGCGCCTTGCCGTCCATCTTGAACGACGCCAGCAGGTCGGGATCGGCCGAGACATGCGCGCGGCCGTTGACGCGGAGCGTGCTGCCGGACCCCGGAATGAGAAACAGCAGGGCCACCCGTGGATCGCGAACGATGTTGCGCAGGGAATCGCAGCGGTTGTTGCCGCGGCGATCCGGCATCATCAGCGTCTTTTCATCATGGATGCGAACGAAGCCCGGCAGATCGCCGCGCGGCGAGCAATCCACGCACTCGGGTCCAACCGTCGCCAGCGTCGCGAACGGCGAACTGTCCATCAGCGTCCGATAGGACGGCGTCACCCGATCCGCGACTTTGACCGTCGATGCATCGTTGGGATAGCCGTAGATCGCTTCGAGTTGCTCGATGGTCTCGACAATAGACATTCTCGTCCCCGCCTACCCGTCCCAGCGCTCGCCCTTGATGATCCGGACCAGTTGACGGGCGTGATATTCAGCGCTGCTGGTATTCACAATGGTCGCATCGGGCCCGGCGGCGGCCTCATCCACGGCGCGATGCAGCCGGTTCTCGATCTTTCCATCGCTGGCTCGCTTGCGCAGCGCCAACCGTTCCGCAAGAACGTCCGGCGGCGCCGTGATCGAAACCACCAAAACATTGGCGTAGGCGGTCCGCATCGCAGCCACAACCGTGCGCGAGACGTTGGCGACGACGGTGTGGCCGGCGCGGATTTCATCGTCGATTGCGCGCGACAGCGCATAGCAATGGCCGTGCGCTTCCCAATGCATGGCGTATTCGTTGCGCGCCAAGGCTTCCTGAAAGGTGCCGGCGCTCACTTCCTCGTTGTCCTCGGAGGCCGATGCCTGGCGGGTAATGACACGCCGTGGAAACACGATGTTTGGATCATCGGCGCAAGCCGCCTTGGCAAGCCCCAGCAAGGTATCCTTGCCGGCGCCGCTCGGACCCACGACCAGAATCAACCGGCCCGGTCCGATCGCGGCTGATTGTCCGTCCGATACAGTCAGGGTTTCCGTCATGCCACACGCTGCCCTTCGCGCCAGACACTGCGCACCACGGGAATGTCACGCGCGACGTGCACGCGGATCAGATCGGCGCGCTTGCCGATGGCGATTTCGCCGCGGTCGGCAAGCCCCACAGCTTCGGCCGGCGTCTTGGTGACGGTTTTGACGGCGGAAGCGAGATCGATGGCGGGAACGTGCCGCGGCAATTGCAGCGCCGCCATCAGCAGGCTCGAGGGGATGTAGTCGGACGACAGGATATCCAAAAACCCCTCGCGAGCGAGATCGACCGCGGCGATGTTGCCGGAATGCGAACCGCCGCGAACGACGTTCGGCGCCCCCATCAGAATGCCGATGCCGGCCTGATGCAGCCCGCGGGCTGCTTCGATCGTGGTCGGAAACTCCGCCACCGAAACACGATCCCTGATCGCGTCGGTGACATTTTCGTCTGTCGTATCATCATGGCTGGCGAGCGGAATCGCATACTGATGCGCCAGCGCGACGATCTCGCGCATGTTGGTCGCGGCATAGGCCTTCTGATAGGCAAAACGCTTCGCGAATAGCTCGTCGAGTTCGGCATCCGTTTTGCCGGCGCCCTTGCCGCGATAGTAATCGCGCAGCTTGACTTCGTCACGGAATTGACGCTGCCCCGGCGTGTGATCCATCAGCGACATCAGCCGTACGTCGGGGCGGCCGACCAGCTCCTTGGCCTCCTCGACAACGCTTGGCATCGGGATTTCGCAGCGCAGATGCAGGAAGTGATCGGCCCGCAGCAGGTTCGCCTCGCGGGCGGAGGTGATCGCGTCCGCCAGCACGCCTGCCCGGCCATCGACCTCCTCGGCGCCGTCTTCGCGCCAGACGCGGAGCGAATCCAGCACCGT
>PNLC01000211.1 GCA_013822885.1 Bradyrhizobium sp. | reverse complement strand
CCGTTCTCCATCAGGAAGTCGAGCGCGCGGTAGACCGTGATCGGCGCCGGCCGCGGCATCGACTTGGCGAGTTCGTCGATCACCTCGTAGGCGCCGAGCGGGCGATGGCTCGACAACAGCGCCTGCAGCACCTGACGCCGGATCGGGGTGAATTTCTGCGCCCGGCGGGCGCAAACGGCTTCCGCATGCGCGATCGCTTCCGCAGTGCAGCGGCCGTGATCGTGGTCGGGAGGTGGAAAGGTCGGCTTTGCCAGGGTCATCGCAGGCTGTTGGTAGCATTTCGGCAACCAAACCCAAAGCCCCGCGCGCAACGGGTTCCAGCCATGTCCTGCGGGCGGGTCACGTCATTGTTAACGTCCGGTGCGGAAATCATAAGCTAGCTTATTATATGGCAACCTTATGGAGGCTGGCACGATGCGGGGTCCCGTGGACATGAACTTCCTGTTTACGCTCGGCGAGGTCCAGCGGGTGGTGCGCGCCTATGCCGACAAGCAGGCGGCGCGCTACGGCATCACCCGCGCGCAGTGGGCGGTTCTGGCCAAGATCGAGCGCGCCGAGGGGCTGAAGCAGTCCGAACTCGCCGAGATGATGGAAATGCAGCCGATCACGCTGACGCGGCTGATCGACAAGCTCTGCGACAATGGCTGGATCGAGCGCCGCGGCGACGCGAACGACCGCCGCGTCAACCGCCTCTATCTCCGCAAGGCCGCACGTCCGCTGCTCGGCAAGCTCTCCGGGCTGCGCTCCGAACTCACCGCGACCGCGCTGGAGGGCATCAACCCTGCTGATGCCCACCGCCTGCTCGCGCAACTCGACCTGATCAAGGAAAACGTGCGCAACGCGATCCAGAATCCGGCGAACGAACCTCCGCGAAAGGAGCAGCGCTATGGCTGATCCAGTGCTGAAATTCCCGCCCGAGCAGAAGGGCAATCCGGCTTCGCCAACGTCGCGGCCGAAGGCCGCAGCGGAGCCGCGTCGCCGGCTGATGGCCGGCATCCGCCGCTACCGCCGCTTTCTGCTGCTGGTGGTGTTGCCGCTGGCCGCAGCGGTGGCCGGCATGACCTTCTATCTCAACGGCGGCCGCTACGTGACCACCGACGACGCCTATGTCGGCGCGCAGAAGGTGCTGATCACGCCCGATATCTCCGGCAAGATCGAGAAGGTCGTCGTGAAGGAGGGCCAGCAGGTCCGCGAGGGCGATGTGCTGTACGAAATCGATCCCGTGCCATTCCGCCTCGCGGTCGCGCAGGCCAAGGCCAGCCTCGCGCAGACCAAGGTCACCTACGACAATCTCGTCGCCGACCTCAAGATCTACGCCAAGATGAGCGAACTCTCGCAGCAGGGCGTCGAGCTGAAGCGGCGCGACGTCGAGCGCAAGTCGTCGCTGGTGAAGAACAATGTCGGCTCGCAGCTCGACCTCGACAATGCAGCGACCGCTCTCGTTACCGCCAGCGCCCAGAACCAGTTGCTGCGGCAAAAGATCTCGACCGCGACAGCGCAACTGCTCGGCAACCCCGACCTGCCGGTCGAGGAATTCCCGCCCTATGCCCAGGCGAAGGCGGCGCTCGACCAGGCGCAACGCAACCTCGACCACACCACGATGCGCGCGCCGATGGCCGGCATCGCGACGCAGGTCGAACAGATTCAGCTCGGCCGCTTTGTGACGGCGGGCACGCCGGTGTTCAGCATCATCGACACCTCGAACCCCTGGGTCGACGCCAATCCGAAGGAATCCGATTTCACTTACGTTGCGGTCGGCCAGTCCGTCACGCTCGAGGTCGACGCCTTCCCCAATCACCCGTTCAAGGGAACGGTCGGCTCGCTGTCGCCCGGCACCGGCGCGCAGTTCGCGATCCTGCCGCCGCAGAACGCGTCGGGAAATTTCGTCAAGGTGGTGCAGCGCGTGCCGGTGCGGATCTATTTCGACAGGAACGACAAGTACGTCCGCAAATTGAAGGCGGGCATGAGCGTCTACGCCACGATCGACACCAATCATCGCCGCTCGCTTTCGGCCCTGCTCGGCCTGTCGCCCGCGGCGGCGAACCAGGACCACGACTAGTGCCATGACCACGTTGGGCCAGCCATCGGCCGCCGTTCCCGGCCTGCGCCGGAACATGGTGACGATCTGCGCCATGACGGCGACCATCATGCAGGCGCTGGACACCACCATCGCCAACGTCGCGCTGCCCTACATGCAGGGCTCGCTGTCGGCCTCGCAGGACCAGATCAACTGGGTGCTGACGTCCTACATTGTCGCCGCCGCGATCATGACCGCGCCGGTCGGATGGATCGCCAACCGCTTCGGCCGCAAGCGCGTCTTCATCGTCTGTTCCGCCGGCTTCACGATCGCCTCCGTGCTCTGCGGGCTCGCGCAGGACATCACCCAGATGGTGCTGTTTCGTCTGCTGCAGGGCGTGTTCGGCGCCGCGCTGGTGCCGCTGTCGCAGGCCGTGATGCTGGACTCCTACGCGCTGCATGAGCGCGCCAAGGCGATGGCGATCTGGGGCATGGGCGTGATGATGGGGCCGATCATGGGCCCGTCGCTCGGCGCCTGGCTGACCGAAACATATTCCTGGCACTGGGTGTTCTTCGTCAATCTGCCGTTCGGAATTTTCACCGTACTCGGACTGATGATCTTCATGGACGAGACGAAGAAGGCTGTTGAACTGCGCTTCGACTGGTTAGGCTTCACCGCGCTGGCGATCGCGATTGGCGCGCTCCAGCTTGCGCTCGACCGCGGCGAGCAGCTCGGCTGGCTGGAATCCAACGAAATCATCGCCGAGTTCATCATCGCCGGGATCGGCTTCTACTATTTCCTGGCGCATTCGCTGACGACCGACCGGCCCTTCATCCAGTTCGCCTTGTTCAAGGACAAGAATTTTGTCGGCGGCTGCGTGTTCATGGCCGTGATGGGGCTGGTGCTGTTCTCCACCATGGCGCTGTCCTCGCCGTTTCTGCAAAACGTGATCGGCTATCCCATCATCACCGCCGGGCTGCTGCTGGCGACCCGCGGCTGCGGCACCTTCGTGGCAATGATGCTGGTCGGCCGCTTGATGCGCCATATCGAGGCGCGGACGCTGATCGTCTCCGGCCTCAGCCTGACCGCGGCCTCGCTGTTCTACATGACCGGTTGGACTGACCGGACCAGCGTGACCGAGATCGTG
Source organism: Bradyrhizobium sp. (assembly GCA_013822885.1). Lineage (GTDB taxonomy): Bacteria > Pseudomonadota > Alphaproteobacteria > Rhizobiales > Xanthobacteraceae > Bradyrhizobium. The sequence continues at coordinate 4,075 of PNLC01000211.1, read as the reverse complement.
GTCGTCAGCGTGGTCCAGGGGTTTGGCTTCGGCCTGGTGTTCGTGCCGCTTTCCACGGTGGCGTTTTTGACGCTGCCCAATCATCTGCGCACCGACGGCACTTCGATGCTGACCCTGATGCGCAACGTCGCAAGCTCGATCGGGATATCACTCGTGATCGCGCAACTGACCCAGGGCTCGCGCTACACCTATGCGGTCATGTCGGAGCACATCAACCCGTTCAACCACGCCCTGCAGATGCCGAACGTACGCGACATGATCAATCTCGGCACTGACCAGGGCCGCGCACTGGCGGACGCGATGGTGAAGGTGCAGTCGCAAATCATCGCGTTCTCGCACGATTATCAACTGGTGATGATCTTCACCGCCTGCGCGATCCCGCTCGCCATCATGATCGGCTCGACCAAGGCCACGCTGCGCGCGCAGTCGGCCGCGCCGGATCATGCGGTGATGGAATAATGCCTCCCGTCATGGCCGGGCTTGACCCGGCCATCCACGTCTTTGGTGGTGAGATCGAAGACGTGGATGCCCGGGACAAGCCCGGGCATGACGAGCGAGGCTATTTCCTCCCGCTTTGCTTGCCCTGCAGGCTCAGCCACATGCCGCCGAGCGACAGCGCACCGCCGATCAGATGCACCATGGTCGGCGCCTCACCGAGAAACAGGATCGACAGCACCGCGCTGACGATGGGCCCGAGATAGAGGCTCAGCGAGGTCGACACGGCACCGAACTTGCCGCCAAGATAAGCGTAGGCCGAATAGGCAAACAGCCCGGGGACCAGCCCTGCAAACAGATACACCAGCGCCGCACGGCCGCTGAACGCGGCGGCAGGCGCCTGCCACATTTCATGGATCGCGAAGGGCAGCGAGAACAGCGCGCCTGCCGCCGCGAACAGGCCAATCCGTGCCAGAAAGCTTATGCCGCTGGCGACGCGGTTCTGCATCAGCGTGTAGCCCGCCCAGGCCAGCATCGCCATCAGTACCAGCAGGTCGCCGATCGCCACCCCGCCTCCAATGGTGGCTTGCCCCTTCATGATGATCAGCGCCGCACCCGCCAGCGAGACCATCATGCCGATGATCTGGCTTCGATGGACGGTTTCCTGGCCCGATATGAAAGAAAACAGCAGCACCACCAGCGGCGAGAGCGCCATGATCAGCGAGAGATTGATGGCAGAAGTCGTGACGCCCGCGACATAGACCGGCCCGCCGCAGATGAACATGCCGAGGAAGCCGGCGACCACGATGCCGACGCCCTGCCCGCGCAGCACGCCGGGCTTTTCCCGCAACGCCAGGATGACGAGCGGCAGCAGGCCGAGCGCCACGATGCTCCAGCGAAAAAACGCGATCGAAAATGGCGGCACGCTGCCGGCAACGCCGCGCGCCAGGATCATGTTGGAAACCTGCGCGGTGGCAATCAGCAGGAAGCCGAGCAGGCCAAGCACTTCTTGCGTCTTGTTGGCGGCTGCCCTGGATGGTTCGCTCATGCGAGATTCGGTGCCTGCGCGGTCGTGGCTATATTCGTCACACGGCAGGGTATCGGCTTGCCATTACGGCGTCGAATGCATTCTGGATGACGTCGACCGGCGGCCGCAGACCGGTAAAAAGTTCAAAGGCATCGGCGGCCTGATAGACCGCGAGATCGCGCCCGGTCATGACGCTGGCGCCCTTCGCTCTCGCCGCCAAGAGCAGCGGTGTCCACAGCGGCGTATAGACCGCGTCCGCCACCCACAGGCCGCCATGCAGCAGCGCTTCCGGCACCGCCATGCCGCGGTCCGGCAGCATGCCGACCGGCGTTCCATTGACCACGCCGACGACCCCCTGCAAAGCGCCAGCGACGTCATCGGCGACACGTGCTTGCAGACGGCCATGCAGTTGCGACGACAACGCCTCGGCCTTGGCGCGATCGGCGTCGAAGATATGGAGTTCGGCGATGCCAAGGCTCGCAAGCGCGAACGCGATCGCCTTACCGACGCCGCCGGCGCCGATCAGCGCGACTGCGCCATGTTTCGAGCCGGCAACCAGGTCGCCGATCGCGCGCGTAAAACCGGTGCTGTCGGTGTTGTACCCGATCAGTCGTCCGCCGCGGACGACGACGGTGTTGACCGCGCCGATGGTGCGCGCCTCCGGCGACATCTCGTCGAGCAATGGAATCACGGCCTCCTTGTAGGGAAAGGTGACGTTGACGCCGGCGAAGCCAAGGCGCCTGACGCCATCGAGCAACGCGCGCAGGGTGGCCGCATCGGCGTTTGCGAACTCGATCAGTTGATAATGGCAGCGGACGCCCAGCGCATCGGCCGCCTGCTCGTGCATGGCAGGCGCCGCAGAGCTTGCAATCGGCGCGCCGATCAGCCCGGTCAGGAATTTTTTGCGGTTCGAGGATTGACCTTCAGCCATGGTCGCCATGCCACGCCAAGGCCATCACAGGGCCATCAGACGTCGAAGAACACGGTCTCGTTGTCGCCTTGCAGGCAGATGTCGAAACGGTAGACCGCATTACCGCTTCCCTTCTCTCGCGTCGCGATCAGCGTCGCGCGGCGCTCGGCCGGCACCAGCGCCAGCACGGGATCCGTTGCGTTGGTGGCCTCGCCTTCGAAATAGATCCGGGAATAGAGGTGCAGCAGCATCCCGCGCGCATAGACCGCGAGCACGATATGCGGCGCCTGCGGCTTGCCGTCGGGATCGGGCACGGAGCCCGGCTTGATGGTGTCGAACGCGTAGCCACCGTTACCATCGGTGCCGATGCGGCCGAATCCCTTGAACGATGAATTCGGCAGCGCCCGCTTGTCCTGCGGGTCGGAGAACCGCCCTTGCGCGTCCGCCTGCCAGATCTCCAGCATGCAATCCGGCACGACCGCGCCGTCGCCGTCGAACACCTGTCCCTCGACGCGAATGCGTTCGCCTGACACGTCCGGCGTGACGAGGTTGTTGCTGAACGCATCGTTCCAGTCGTACTTGCCGTTCGAGGTCAGGCCATAGGCGAAATACGGACCGACGGTCTGCGACGGGGTGATCCCGTCAGGCTTGGTCTGTTGCACTTAACTGTTCTCCATCGGCGTGGCGTTGCGCCCGCGCAGCACAATGTTGAAGCGATAGCACAGCGCCCAATCCGGCTTGGTATTCTCCAGATCGAACGACGAGATCATGCGGTTGCGGGCCTTCTCGTCGGTCACCGAATTGAAAATCGGATCGAACGGGAACAGCGGATCGCCTGGAAAATACATCTGCGTCACCAGACGCGAAACGAACGCGTGACCGAACACCGAGAAGTGGATGTGGGCCGGCCGCCATGCGTTGTGATGATTGCCCCAGGGATAGGCGCCGGGCTTGATGGTGACGAAGCGGTAATAACCTTCCGCATCCGACTGCGCGCGGCCGGCGCCGGTGAAGTTCGGATCGAGCGGCGCGGGGTGCTGATCGACGACATGGACATAACGCCCGCAGGCGTTGGCCTGCCACAGCTCGACCAGCGCGTTCGGTACGCCGCGGCCGTCTTCGTCGAGCACGTGGCCGTGCACGATGATGCGCTCGCCGAGCGGCTCGCCCTTGCCTTGAAGCGTGAGATCGTGGTCGTTCTCGCGCACCGTCTCGTGGCCATAGACCGGCCCGGTCAGTTCCGACAGCGTGTGCCGCATCGGGATCAGCGGCTTCGAGGGCGAACGCTTCACCGTGCTCTTGTAGCCAGGTGACAGCCGCGGCGGATGCGCCGCCAGCGATTGCAGCGGATAGAGCAATGTCATGACGAATTCCTCCCTCGCCTCGCGCTCACCGCGCAAAATCGTCTTGCGATTTTGTCGCCAAGCCGCGCCGCCAGATCATTATATGACATAACTAATCCGGGAAAGGGCTGTTTTCAGTCCTCCCAAATCATTGTCCTAGTTCAGCTTTTCGATGGCGACCGCGACGCCCTGGCCGACGCCGACGCACATGGTTGCCAAGGCAAGCTTCCCGCCCCGCTTCTCCATGCCGTGCACAGCCGTCAACGCCAGCCGCGCGCCGCTCATGCCGAGCGGATGGCCGAGCGCGATCGCGCCGCCATGCGGGTTGACGAAGTCGGCGTCGTCCTGAACGCCCAGTTG
>PNLC01000210.1 GCA_013822885.1 Bradyrhizobium sp. | reverse complement strand
TTTCTCGTGCGCACCGCCCGGATGGGTTACAGCCCCATCCACAGCCGGCCCAACTTGTTGGGCATATTTCCACAGCGCACCCGACGTGTGGTTAGTCTGTCGGGGCGTCCATTTGGTTTTACGTTCGGCGAGTTCGGAATCGGTCAATTTTACGTTAAGAGTGCCGACCTCGGCGTCGATCTCGATAATGTCGCCATCCTGCAACAGGCCGATGGGCCCGCCCACCGCCGCCTCCGGCCCGACATGGCCGATGCAGAACCCGCGGGTTGCGCCCGAAAACCGGCCGTCGGTGATCAGGGCGACCTTGCCGCCCATGCCCTGCCCGGTCAGCGCCGCTGTCGTGGAAAGCATTTCCCGCATTCCGGGACCACCGCGCGGCCCCTCGTAGCGGATCACGATGACCTCGCCTTCCTTGTAGGTCTTCTTCTGAACCGACTCGAAAGCGTCTTCCTCGCGGTCAAAGCAGCGCGCCGGACCGGTGAATTTCAGCTTCGACATTCCCGCGACCTTCACGATCGCACCCTCCGGAGCGAGATTACCCTTCAGGCCGACCACGCCGCCCGTGACGGTGATCGGCTTGTCGGCGGACCGCACGACATCCTGGTGCGGATTCCATTTCACGCTCTTGAGGTTTTCGGCGATCGTACGGCCCGTAACGGTTAGGCAATCTCCGTGCAGGTGGCCATTGTCGAGCAGCGTCTTCATCAGAAGCGGTATGCCACCAACTTCAAACATGTCTTTGGCAACATAACGGCCCCCTGGCTTCAAATCCGCGACATATGGTGTCTTTTTGAAGATTTCGGCCACGTCGAATAAGTCAAACTTGATGCCGCACTCATGGGCGATGGCGGGCAGGTGCAGTGCAGCATTGGTCGATCCGCCCGACGCCGCGACGACGGCGGCAGCATTCTCCAGCGCCTTGCGGGTGACGATGTCGCGCGGACGGATATTGGCCGAGATCAGGTCAACGACCTTTTCGCCGGCGGCACTGCAGAACGCGTCGCGGATCTCGTAGGGCGCCGGCGCCCCGGCGGAATAGGGCAGCGCCAGCCCGATCGCCTCGGATACCGTCGCCATGGTGTTGGCGGTGAATTGTGCACCGCACGCGCCGGCGGACGGGCACGCCACCCGCTCGATTTCGTCGAGATCTTCGTCCGACATTTCGCCGACGGAGTGCTTGCCGACGGCCTCGAACATGTCCTGCACGGTGACCTGCTGGCCACGGAAAGTACCGGGCAGGATCGAGCCGCCGTAGATGAAGATCGAAGGTACGTTGAGCCGGACCATGGCCATCATCATGCCCGGCAGCGACTTGTCGCAGCCGGCAAGACCGACCAACGCGTCATAGGCATGGCCCCGGACGGTCAGTTCGACCGAATCGGCGATGCATTCGCGGGACGGCAGCGACGAACGCATCCCGTCATGGCCCATGGCGATGCCGTCGGTGACGGTGATGGTGCAGAACTCGCGCGGGGTGCCGCCGGCGGCCGCAACGCCCTTCTTGACTGCCTGCGCCTGGCGCATCAGCGAGATGTTGCAGGGGGCGGCCTCGTTCCAGCACGACGCCACGCCGACGAAGGGCTGGTGGATCTGCTGGGTGGTCAGGCCCATCGCGTAGAGATAGGACCGATGGGGCGCACGCTCCGGCCCCTCCGTCACGTGGCGGCTCGGCAACCTCTTCTTGATGTCGGTCTTGGCGTCCATTCGCTCAACCTGTTTCCCCAGCCATCTCCTCAACGGTCCGGGGAAAGAACCGGTTCCCCTTCGCCTTCGCGGAGCCACTGCGGCCATCAGCAACGATTAGAATGATTTCACGGAGGGGTGTGGCTAAAAAGCGGCGTGAGTACAAACCGGGGGCAAAACAGGCCAAATGTTCGGGCACTGTTGCGACGACGCAACAATCGTGGCGTCGCGGCCACCATTTCTGGTCCTGATGAAGGCGGCGGCCAGCTCTAGGCCCGACTCTCCCACGCTCACAGTACCCAAATTGCCGACGTAACACAACCTAAAGGCGAAAGCTCGACCTTTGCTCCCTCTCGCGTCAATGCGCAGGATTCGGCGCGCACGGAGAGCAACCGAATCATATTCGGCGGCGCGATGCGATTCGCGGCGGTGAACTTGTCGATCACCCGACCGCGACCATGCAGACAGCTGCACATACGGCGCCTGACATCAAACGTGTTCGGAAGGCAATCGCGTCATTTCTGTGCGACGTGCACTTTTTGCGCGCGTTTCCGTCACGCGACGACACCATCTGCGTCACGTTCGGCGCAGCCGCGTTCATCCGGATCTCGCGATAGAACAAGATCGTAGGCGTCTTTTCGCGTCCTGTTCGATCGCTGACAGAATGCGGCAGAGGCAGCGAAGCACTGATCAAACGTTCGCCTTACGCGTCACAATAGTGCCCCTGCTCCGCGCAAAACCGCCGCGCGCTTGTCCAGCCCCGGACCCCTTTTGCTGTTTTTTCTTGCAGGGCGGGTGAAGGATCACACCTCACGTCTCGCCCGCGCGCATCACTGAAGATTCCCAAAACTCGGTGGTGAGACGTTCTAGTCCGTGAGGTCTGAGTAAGAGGTTTAAATAATGGCACGATTCAATCTGAACGGCTTGTTCAACAATGACCGCTTCGAAGACTTCTTCGCCCGGTTCACGGGAGGTGGCTCCGACCATGACCATATGAATGGGACATCGGCTAACAACGTTCTCTTCTCGGGCGCCAAGGAAGACACGCTCGCCGGCATGGCAGGCAACGACACGCTCAACGCCGGCTCCGGCGATGACAAGGTGTGGGGCGGTTCGGGCAACGACAACCTCGCCGGCGGCTCTGGCGCCGATCTTCTGGTCGGCGGCTTCGGCGCCGACCGGATGGACGGCGGAACTGGCAACGACACGTTGCTGAGTCGCTCGGACTCTGGCGAGATGGTCGCCGCCCAGGACGGCACGACGCAGATCTTTGCGGACGAAACTGCCGCGTTCACGGCGGTCAACGATACGCTCACCGGCGGTCGTGGTGCCGACACCTTCCGCTTCGAACTGCAGGTCAACGCCAAGGACGAGATCGTCGCCAAGCATGTCAACGACGACGGAACGATCGACTGGGTCGGCGTCACCGGCGAGAACAACGCCACCCACGACCACTGGGTCGACGGCTTCGGCAACGACGTGATCCGCGACTTCAACCGCTCCCAGGGCGACAAAATCGAAATCTCGGCGCACACTGGCGAGGTCCAGTCAATCGAACACAAGGACAGCAATGGCGACGGCCGGAACGATTACAGCGTGATCACCGTCATCAGCCAGCAGGGCAATGCCGGCGCGCATGACGAAGACCTGCTCGGCACCATCACCGTTTACGGCAACCTTGTTAAGGCAAGCGACATCGTCACTGACCAGACCGTGTACGGCGCCTACGAGAAGGTCGACTCGCTCGCCGACGGCGTCCACTTCCAGCTGGAAGATGACGGCGTGCTGGCCGGCGGCGGAACCGACGGTGGCCATCATAACGAAGCGACCATGGCCAGCATGTACATGTAAGCCGAAATCAACAACACAATCACACTTGCAAGGGCCGGTCTCCTGCCCTTGCATTCTTTGTGCGCGCAGTCAGCGCTTCCATTCTGATATAATTAGGACCAACAATGCCCTAGTTTGACTTTTGCTTGACGTACCGGCCGGGCGCGGGCTCGATCACCGGGAACGTCGCGTTGCCCGCTTCCTTCGGCGCCTTAACGGTGCCGCTGGAATGGGCTTTCATCCAGCCATCCCAGTCTGGCCACCAGCTTCCCGGCTTTTGTTCGGCACGTTCGAGCCAGTTGTCCGCGTCGCTGCTCAGATCATCGTTGACCCAATAATTTCGTTTCTTCTTGGCCGGCGGATTGATCACGCCCGCAACGTGGCCGCTGGCGGCGAGCACGAAGCGCGCGTCTTTTCCCATGATGTCCTTGGAGCGAAACGCGCTGCGCCACGGCACGATGTGGTCCTCGCGCGAGGCCAGGATGAACAGCGGCACCTTCACCTTCGAGAGGTCGATCCGTTCGCCGCATTGGGTGGTCGCGCCGGGGTCCTTGATCTTGTTTTCGACATAGGTGTTGCGCGCGTACCAGCAGTACATCGGCCCCGGCAGGCTGACGCTGTCGGAGTCCCAGTAGAGCAGATCGAACGCGTCGGGCGGCGCGCCCTTCAGGTAACTTTCGACGACATAGCGCCAGATCAAATCGTTGGCGCGCAGCGTTCCGAAGGTAAAGGCCAGTTCCTTGCCGGGCATAATGCCGCCCATTCCGATGGTTGCTTCGCGCATGGCCAGTGAATTCTGGTCGATCAGCAGGCCGATTTCTCCGGTGTCGGAGAAATCCACCATCGTCGTCAGCAAGGTTATCGTTGCGAGCTTGTTTTCCTCGGCGCGCGCCGCGAGGACCCCCGCGGCGCAGCTCAGGATGGTTCCGCCGACGCAAAAGCCGAGCGCGTGAACCTGATCGACCTTGGCGATGTCGCGCACCACCTCGATGCTCTTGAGTACCCCGAGGTTCAGGTAGTCGTCCCAGGTCAGCTGCTGGATCGCGGGGACCGCGCTGCGCCAGGAAATCAGGAAGACCTGATGTCCCTGAGCGACGGCATACTCGACAAACGAGTTGCCCGCGCCGAGATCGAGCAGGTAGTATTTGTTGATGCAGGGCGGCACGATCAGAAGCGGCGTCTTCTCGACCTCCGCCGTTTGCGGGGTGTACTGGATGAGTTGAATCAGCTCGTTCTCAAACACGACCGATCCGGGCGTTACCGCCAGATTGCCGCCGACCTCGAAGGCGGATTCGTCGACCCGGGTAATGCGCCCCTTCTGCAGATCCTCGATCAGGTTCTGCATCCCGGCCACCAGGCTTCCCGAACGTGTCTGGATCGCCGTTCGAATGACTTCCGGATTGGTCACGGGGAAATTGGACGGACTCATCGCATCGATGAACTGCCGCGCGTAGAAGCGAAGCTGCAGCTTCGATTTTTCGTCGACTTGTGCTTCATCGACGAACTCAGCCAGTTGCTTTGAAGTCGCAAGATAGGATTCCTTGACCAGTTCGTAGTACGGCGAGTGTTGCCAGGCCTCGTCCTGGAACCGCCGTTCCAGAGCCGACCGCCGGGAACCGTCCGCAGATGGTTCGCTGAGGAAGCCTTTCCAGAAGTCCATGACCGGAGACCAGAACTGCCGTTGCATGTTTGAGGTGAAGGCAAACGGCCATGACTCGCGCGCGGGAGGCTTGCTCTCGATACCCATGGCGCTGGCCAGCGCATCGTCAAATTGTTTTACCGATTGCTGCCCGGCACGCATCAGGCTCTCGAGATAGGCCGAGGTGCCATCTGGGGATGGTGAATTGGTCATATGGACCTCCCGGAACGGCTCCTTATGCTGGTCGTTGCTGCGCCAGAGAGCCTCTTGGTGCAGAGTATCGCTCCAACCCGCGGCGATCGGCAAACAAAAATGTTTGGTGCAAGCGCGGCATGCTGCTTGACATGGGTCAACGAAGAGCCTGCCCGCGCTACCAGGCAGCGAAGGCTCGCGGTGCTAGTCCACCTTGACGTTGGCGGCCTTGATCATTGGCCACCATTTCGCGATTTCGGCCTTCTGCCAGGCACCAAGTGCGTCAGGCGTGAGTTTGTCCTTAGGCGGCATCTGCAAGCCGAGGTTTTCCAGCTGCTTGCGCACGGCCGGATCGTTCAGCGCATCGAGGGTCGCGGCGTTCAGCTTTGCGACAATGTCTTTCGGCGTACCCTTGGGCACCCAGAGGCCGGACCACAGCGTCATGTGGAACCCGGGAAGCCCCGCCTCGTCCACGGTCGGAATGTCGGAAGCGGATTCAACGCGCTTGCTGTCGGTGATCGCGTAGGCGCGGATATTGCCCGCGCGCACCTGCGGAAGCGAGTTCGAGGTCTGGTCGACGATCAGATCGATCTGGCCGGCGACGAGATCGTTCATCGCAGGTCCGGTGCCGCGATAGGGAACATATTGCAGCTTGATGCCGGTGATGTTCTCCAAATACAGCCCGGCGATGTGGCTTCCGGAACCGGCGCCCGCGGTGCCGGCCGTCGGTGCCGACGGCTGCGCTTTCAGCCAGCCGAGAAATTCCTTCAGCGATTTCGCAGGCACCGCGTTCTTGCTGACGATGATCATCGGGTTGCTCGGCAGCAGCGCGACCGGCTCGAGATCGGTGACGAGGTCGTAGCCGAGCTTGTTGTAGACCGCGCCATTGGCGACGTGGGTGCCGAGATGGCCGAAGCTGATGGTATAGCCGTCAGGGGCTGCGCGCACCGCACGGCCGACCCCGACCGATCCGCCCGCCCCCGTCACGTTCTCTACCAGAAGCTGCTCCCCGAGCGAGACCTTCATGCGCTCGGCGAGAATCCGGGCCATCGCATCCGACGGACCGCCGGCGGAGAACGGAACGATGATGGTGATGGGACGCGATGGGAAGTTTTGGGCAAATGCAGAGCCGGAAAATGCCAGAGTCGCAAGTATGGCCAGAACCATTCTTCGCATCATAACCTCCCCAAGCACTCGCCCACTCGTCATTGCGAGGAGCGAAGCGACGAAGCAATCCATACTTCCGTCGGAGCGAGATGGATTGCTTCGCTGCGCTCTGACGGCCGCTAGAGGTTCGCGTAGTCGATCGGCTGGTGACGATCGAGCGTACGCGTGACCGGCGGCAACGGGTATTTAAGTCCTGTGGCGCAATTGAACAGCATCACGCGATCATTTTTCGTCACGCGTCCATCGGCGAGGCTTTGCTGGTAGGCCGCGTAGGTCGCAGCTCCTTCGGGACACAGTAACAACCCCTCCTCGCGCGCCACTTCGTTGAGTGCAGCAGAAATCTTCTCATCCGAGACCGCGATCGCGAAACCCTTGCTCTCGCGGACCGCGCGCAGGATCAGAAAATCTCCGACCGCCTGCGGCACGCGAATGCCGGACGCGATGGTGTGGGCATCTTCCCAGCGCGGCGCGTGCTCGGTGCCTGCTTCAAAAGCACGCACCATCGGTGCGCAGCCTGATGCCTGCACCGCCACCATCCGCGGGCGCTTCGAACCGATGAAGCCGATCGCTTCCAGCTCGGCAAAGGCCTTCCACATGCCGATCAAACCAGTGCCGCCGCCGGTCGGATAGAAGATCACGTCGGGCACGTCCCAGCCGAGCTGCTCGGCGAGTTCCAGCCCCATCGTCTTCTTGCCCTCGATCCGGTACGGCTCCTTCAGCGTCGAGGTATCGAACCAGCCGG
>PNLC01000209.1 GCA_013822885.1 Bradyrhizobium sp. | reverse complement strand
ATGGATGGTTTCTCCATCGCCTTTCACATGCTGAGCCACGCCAAGATCGGCGCCTCGACCGTGCAGAGTCGGGCCACCGCCGGTGTCGCCGGAGCCACCTTCATCTTCTGCCTGCCGGGATCGCCGGGCGCCTGCCGCGATGCATGGGATGGCATCCTCGGCCCCCAGCTCGATTACCGCACGCGCCCCTGCAATTTCGTCGAGATCATGCCGCGGCTCGATGAGCATTTGCGGCGGCCTAAAGCCAAAGGCGCTTCAGCCTGACCAGCAGCGCGCCGATCGCGCGCCACAGGTCGCGCCAGGCTTCGACGCGCAACTGATGCGCGCGCTTGATGTGGAAGTCGAGGAGTTCGGGCGTCACGCGCCGCGTGGTGTCGCGACGCGGGGTGTCGCGACGCTCAATGTCGCGACGCTTGGGCTTCACAGTTCGAGCTCCCAGGTTTCGCCGATCAGGTCCTGGCCGAAGCTGCGGTGCGGCTCGGTGGCGACCAGCTTGAAGCCTGCGTCCTGATAGATCTTGCGGGCGGCCATCAGAATGCTCTGGGTCCACAGCGTGATCCGGCGATAGCCGCAGGCTCTCGCAAACGTAACGCATTCGCCGACCAGCCGGTGACCGAGGCCCTGTCCGCGTCCGGCCGGATCGACCAGCAGCAGACGCAGCTTGGCGATGTCGTCGGTGTGCCGCACCAGAAATACCGAGGCGACTTGCGCGCCATCGATGTCGGCGATCCAGCAGCGCTCGCGCGATGCGTCGAACGAGGCGAGAAATTTTGCCGCGATCTCCGCGACCAGGCCCTCGAACGAGGAGTCGAAGCCGTATTCGCGGGCGTAGAGCGCGCCGTGGCTCTGCACCACCCATCCCATGTCACCGGGGCGCGGCTCGCGCAGGATCGCCGCCGCAGATGCGCCGCCGGATTCGCCGAGCAGCCGTTCGATCTCGGCCATCGCTCCGATCAGGCGACCCGCGCCGTCGGCAGGTAATCCCGACAGCATCGCCGCAATGTCGTCCTGGGTAGTGCGCTCGAGTTTTGCAAAGGCCTGCCGTCCCTTGGCGGTCAGCGCAAGCCGGTACTGCCGGCGGTCGGACGGCAACGGGTCGCGGCTGATCAAGCCGGCTTCGTCGAAATTCTGCACGATCCGGCTGAGATAGCCGGCATCGAGACCCAGCTCGGCGCCGATCTCCTTGGCCGAGAGATCCTGACGGTGGGCGAGTTCGTACAGCACCCGGGCTTCGCTCAGCGAGAACGGGCTCTTCAGCAGTTGCTGGTCCAGCACGCCGAGCTTGCGGGTGTAGAAGCGGTTGAAGGCGCGGACCGCCGCGACCGCCTGTTCGGGATCCAGTTCGGGCATCGTGCTCCCCTAGATATTTGCCATTGTCAAATATATAGTTGCTTTTAGCAAGTATATTCTCATGCGACGTGCCCGGCTGGACGCCGCTCCTACTTTGCATGGGGTTGTTTTCGATATTTAGAGTCCGGGCCCGCGGCGGACCGCTTCAGGCGACGACCATGATCCGGCTGCGCAACTGGGTGCGCGAAGCGCGGCCGAGCTGGCGCAGCAGCCGCGTCTCGGAGCGCCGCGAATCCGGCCGGTAGCCGCCAAGCCGCTCGTAGTGATCGCGCGCGATCAAAAGGCCCTGTTCCGCCGACGGCCCCGCAATCATGCGGGCGACGAACTTGAAGCCGTCGCGCAGCCGCGTGTCGGCATAGGGAGATCGCGCATAGCGAAAGACCCCGGCGCGCGGCCGGTCGCTGTTCGATACGCTCTGGATGAATTGCGTGGTCTCGTCGATCCAGCCGCTGTCGAGCACCGCACCGGCATGCAGGAACATCAGCCAGGGCGAGCGTGCCGCCCGTGCGCCGGCTGCGAGCGCGGCCGCGCGCGTTCCCTCGAAAGCCAGAAAGCGGCAGCCGGCCACGTCGGCCACGCGTTCGATCACGCCGTTCCCGGCCCGGTCGACCAGCAGCACCTCGCGGATGACGCCGGCCGCAGCGCCCGGCACGAGCGCCGCCAGCGTTGCCACGGCGGACTGCTCGACACCCTCGGTTGGGATGATCACGCTCAGCATGAATTGAGGCTTCGACGGCTCAAACGGTGAAAAACGTCGCACTGTTATCACCTTGTCACACTCAAAACAGCCATTGGCGTGCAGTTTTTTGCGGCAGGGTTTCTTGCTTCAATGTTCTACTTTCCAGATTCCTGTTCTTGATTTGTTCTAGCGACATGCTATGTTCCCGCCATGAGCCGAGCATCCTCTCATGCCCTCAAGCACCCGCCGGTCACGGCGCCCTCCGAACCGGCGGGTGCGACCCCTTTTCCTGAACTCGCGGTCGCCATCGAACGCGGGCGGCGGCGCGGACGCGGCGCGCAGTCCAACGACAGCGGCCGGTTCGAGGCCGAGGCGCGGGTCGCCTTCGACGATGGCTGGCAAAGCCTGGAAGATCTGCCGCCGTTCAAGACCACGGTAGGGGTGGATACCTCGCGCAAGGTCATCACCCGCAACGAATCGCCCGATATCGGCTTCGACCGTTCCATCAATCCCTATCGCGGCTGCGAGCACGGCTGCGTCTACTGCTTCGCACGGCCGACGCACGCCTATCTCGGACTTTCTCCCGGGCTCGATTTCGAATCCAAGCTGCTCGCCAAGCCCGATGCGCCGGAACTGCTTGAGAAGGAACTGGCTGCCTCGGGTTACGAGCCGCGCATGATCGCGATCGGAACCAACACCGATCCATATCAGCCGATCGAGCGCGAGCGCAAACTCATGCGCGGCATCCTTGAGGTGCTGGAGCGGGCGGGTCATCCCGTCGGCATCGTCACCAAATCAGCGCTGGTGACGCGCGACATCGACATTCTCCAGCGAATGGCCAAGCGCAATCTGGCCAAGGTCGCCATTTCGGTGACCACGCTCGATCCCAAACTCGCGCGCACCATGGAGCCGCGCGCCTCGTCCCCGCCGAGGCGGCTGGAGGCGCTGCGGCAACTGTCGGCCGCCGGCATTCCCGCGACCGTCATGGTCGCGCCCGTGATCCCGGCGCTGAACGACTCCGAGATCGAACGCATTCTCGATGCGGCGGCCCATGCCGGCGTCAGGGAGGCGAGCTATGTTCTGCTGCGGCTGCCGCTGGAAGTGCGCGACCTCTTCCGCGAATGGCTGATGGCGAACTATCCCGACCGCTATCGGCACGTCTTCACCCTGATCCGCGACATGCGCGGCGGCCGCGACTACGACTCGCAATGGGGTACCCGGATGAAGGGGACCGGCCCGATGGCCTGGATGATCGGCCGCCGTTTTGAGATCGCCTGCGAGAAGCTCGGCCTCAACAAGCGCCGTTCGAAATTGACAACCGATCATTTTGTCAGGCCGAAGGGAGGCGGACAGCAATTGAGTTTGTTCTGAGAGTCTGAGCAGCACCCGGCATGTGTTGAATAGCGGGAATTGCGTCCGGTTCCGGGTTGCGCGGGCTCACTCGTTTCGAGCACCATCCCGGCATGATTCGAGACAAGTCCGCCAGAAAATCCGAGAAGAGTGTCAGCAAGCAAAAGGCCGCGTTGCCGAAGGGCGTGATCGCGGTTGCGCCGCCGAGCTTTCGGCGCGAGCGGGCGCTGATCAAGCGCGGCGTCTGGCCGGTGGCTGGCTGCGATGAAGCCGGGCGGGGGCCGCTGGCGGGACCGGTGGTGGCAGCTGCCGTCGTGCTGGACCCGAAGCGAATCCCCAAAGGCATCGACGATTCCAAGCGCCTGACCGCCGAGCGCCGCGAGGAATTGTTCGAGGAGATCTGCGCAACGTCTTCATTTGCTGTCGCTTTCGCTTCACCTGCGCGAATCGATCGCGACAACATCCTGCGTGCCTCGCTATGGGCCCTGGCACGCGCCGTCCGCGCGCTGCCCGAGATGCCGCAGCATGTGTTCGTTGACGGCCGCGACAAGGTCGACGCGCCCTGCGACTGCGACGCCGTGATCGGCGGCGATGGTATCGTGATGTCGATCGCGGCGGCATCGATCATCGCCAAGGTAACGCGCGACCGCCTGATGTGCGCGCTGGCGCTGGATTGCCCGGGCTATGGTTTCGAAACCCACAAGGGCTACGCGGTGCCGGAACATCGCGAGGCGCTGGACCGGTTGGGACCAAGCGTCCACCACCGCCGA
The DNA here is from genome assembly GCA_013822885.1 of Bradyrhizobium sp. Lineage (GTDB taxonomy): Bacteria > Pseudomonadota > Alphaproteobacteria > Rhizobiales > Xanthobacteraceae > Bradyrhizobium. The sequence goes on along the minus strand of PNLC01000209.1, from coordinate 3,115 downwards.
TTCTTCGCGCCCGTGATTGCGGCGAGACTGAAGCATTTTCCCGAGTCGGTCGAACGCGAACCTGACCTGTTTGTGGCGGATACATTGATCGCATCCGAGTCCGAGGTTTCGGCTGCCGTTTAAGGCACGATCGACGCCTGTTCCCATGGCGAACGGTAATCGCAACGGGTCAAGACCCGATGGTTGCCTCCGTGGCTGGTGCGCTCTATCAAACCTCCTCGCACAAGGCCGCTCGGCCCGGGCATTTCGGACATTTCATGCGCTTCACATCGCTCGTTGTCGAACTGATCCGTGCCCGACCGCGACTGGTGGTCTGGCTCGTGGTGCTGCTCCAGGCCGGGCTCTGGCTGATCCTGCCGTTGCTGCTCTATCGCAGTCCGCCCGGCGATGTCGCGACCCTGCTGGCTTTCGGCCGGGAGTACCAGGTCGGAACCGATCTCGGTCCGCCGCTCGCCTCCTGGTTAGCCGACATCGCGTTCCGTGCGGCCGGCAATCATGTGTTCGGCGTCTATCTATTGGCGCAGATCTGTACCGTCGTTACGTTTCTGACCTTCTATCAACTGGCGCGCGCGATCGTCGGCGGGCAGCAGGCGGTGCTTGCGGTGCTGCTGTCGTTGACGGTCGTGGCCTTCAGCGCGCCCGGCGCCGAGTTCGGCCCGCTGGTGCTGGCGCGCCCGCTCTGGGCGTTGCTGCTGCTGCATTCCTGGCAATTGCTCGGTCAAAATCGACGAAGCGCATGGTTTGCCTGGTCGATCGAAGCCGGCCTGCTGCTGCTGACGACATCTTCCGCGATCGGGCTGTTGCTGCTGCTCGCAGGATTTGCCCTTGCCACGCCCCGGGGGCGGCGCACGCTGAAGTCGCTCGACCCGCTCTTTGCGCTGCTCGTGATCGTGGTGCTGGCCTTGCCCTATCTGATCTGGCTGATCCGCGCCGATGCGCTGGCCATGCCGTCGTGGCCTGCGATATCGGAACTCGGTGCGCGCGCCATGCAATGGGGTACGTTGCTGGCGGGCCTTGGGCTCGCGATGCTGGGCATACTTGTGCTGGTGGCCCTGAATTCTGCGTGGTTCGTCCGCAACGCCGAAGAAGCGCCAATCATCTATCGTCCGCCCGTCGATCCGCTGGCGCGCGAGTTCGTTTATTTCTTCGCCATCGTGCCGGCGCTGCTCGGAAGCCTGGTCGGGGCCCTGTTCAATCTCGATCGCGTCGTGGGAGGCGCGGGCGTGGCGCTGCTGATGTCGGGGCTTGCGGTGATCGTGGCGACCGGCGATCTCGTCTATTTGCGGCGGCAGCGGCTGTTGCGTTCGGTCTGGGCGGCGGCGCTGGTGGCGCCGGCGCTTGCGGTAATTGCGATCGCGTTCGTCCAGCCATGGACCGGCAGCAACGAAGTGCCGACCTCGATGCCGGCAAGCGCCATCGCGCGCTTCTTCGGCGACAGCTTTGAGCGGCGAACCAATCAGCAGCTGCGCGCGGTGACCGGCGATCCGCAGCTTGCTAGCATCATCGCGATGGACAAAGGGCGCCCGCATCTTTTGCTCGATGCCACCCCGCAAAGAACCCCGTGGCTGTCGGTTGCGAAATTCAACGAGACCGGCGGCGTGGTGGTCTGGCGCGCCTCCGACACATCGGGCGCACCGCCCGCCGATATCGCGCAGCGGTTTCCCGGCCTGGTGCCGGAAGTGCCGCGTGCCTTCGATTGGCTGGTGAATGGCCGGCAGCCGTCGTTGCGCGTCGGCTGGGCGATCGTGAGGCCGAAGGCGCCGTAGGCCTCAAGGCGAGGGCGCTTGCTCCAGCGCCTTGGCAATCGCACGCAAATCCTGCCACGTCATCCGCTTGTAGGACGGCGACCGCAACAGATAGGCCGGGTGGAAGGTCGCCATGGCGCGGATCGCGCGCGTGCCGGTGTCGTAGTCGAACCACTTGCCACGGGTCTTCATGATGCCGTCGCGGGTCGACAGCAGCGTCTGCGTCGAGGGATTGCCGAGCGTCACCAGCACATCTGGATTCACCAGTTCGATCTGCCGCTGGATGAACGGCAGGCAGATCTGCGTCTCCTGCGGCGTCGGTGTCCGGTTGCCGGGCGGGCGCCAGGGGATGACGTTGGCGATGTAGGCCTTGCTGCGATCGAGCCCGATTGCCGCGATCATGCGGTCCAGCAACTTGCCGGAACGCCCGACGAAGGGCAGGCCCTCGATATCCTCGTCGCGGCCGGGGGCTTCGCCGACGAACATGATGCGCGCTTCGGGATTGCCGTCGGCAAACACCAGCCGCGTCGCGGTGTTCTTCAGCGCGCATCCCTCGAAAGTTTCCAGCAGCGCGCGCAGCGCTTCCAGCGTCGGCGCGGTTCGTGCTGCTTCGCGCGCGGAGGCGATCGCGGCCTCCGGCGCCGGTGCTATTTCGCTGCGCGGAACAGCCGGCATGGCGGACGCCATTTCCCGCGCCGGGCGAAGCGTCGCAGGCTCACGCACCGCTGCAGCAGCGGCAGGGATATCGGGTTCGGCAAGCCGATCGACCGGCTCCTCCGCCAAAGCGCAGTCGACCCCGGCTTCCAGATAAAAAGCCAGCAATTGTCGAATATTAGGCGCGGGTTCGGGGATCAGATCCATTATGCCAATCTAATATGGATCGCGCCGGCGTGAAACGCCTCGCATTGCATTTCCATGGTTGTTATCGGCGCAAAAATCGGAAACAACGACCTTTAGAGCCGTTCTCAATTGGGCTGAGATCAGATCATGAGTGCAGAAGAACTTCCTCCCCGCGAATCCATGGAATTCGACGTCGTGATCGTGGGCGCCGGGCCGTCGGGCCTGGCGGCTGCGATCCGCCTGAAGCAGCTCAACGCCGACCTCAGCATCGTCGTGGTCGAGAAGGGTTCCGAGGTCGGCGCACATATTTTGTCGGGCGCCGTGATCGATCCGGTATCGCTCGACAAGCTGATTCCAGACTGGCGCCAGGACGCGGATTGTCCGCTGAAAACCCAGGTCAAGGACGATCGCTTCTACTGGACGACGGCGACCAGCGCGATCCGGCTGCCGAACTTCGCGATGCCGCCGCTGATGAGCAATCATCACTGCTTTATCGGCTCGCTCGGCGATGTCTGCCGCTGGCTGGCGCC
>PNLC01000208.1 GCA_013822885.1 Bradyrhizobium sp. | reverse complement strand
ACCCTGCATGGCGACAAGCTGCACGGCAGCTGGGTGCTGGTGCGGATGAAGGGCGACCGCTACGGCGGCAAGCGCACCAACTGGCTCCTGATCAAGCACCGCGACGAATTCGCGAGAGAGGGCGAGGCCAACGACATCCTCGACGAGGATCGCTCGGTCGCCTCGGGACGCGCGATGGCGCAGATCGCCGAAGGCAAGGGCAAGGCGCCAAAGCCGTTCATGCTGGCCAAGGGTAAGACGAAGGCCGACGCGGTCTGGCAATCAAACCGCGGCGATGCCGCCGAGGCGCGGGCAAAGAGTAGGACCAAGCGGAAGACAGCGGCGCTGCGATCCGTGCCCGAGACGAAGACGCGTTCAACGGCGCAGGCGGCCAAGCCGAAGAAGGTTTCGGAGATGCCAGATTTCGTCACGCCACAGCTTTGTGCCTCGATCGAGCGCCCGCCCAATTCCGACGGCTGGTGCCACGAGATCAAGTTCGACGGCTATCGCGTGCAATTGCGGGTCGAGGACGGCGATGTCGCGTTGAACACGCGCAAGGGACTGGACTGGACCGAAAAGTTCGGCGCTATCGCCGGTGAGGCGGAGTCGCTCCCCGATGTGCTGATCGACGGCGAGATCGCTGCTCTTGATCACAACGGCGTCCCCGATTTTTCTGCGCTGCAGGCGGCGCTCTCGGACGGCAAGACCGGCAACCTTATCTTCTTCGCGTTCGACTTGCTGTTTCACGGCAGAGAGGATCTGCGTTCGCTGCCGTTGCGCGAACGCAAGGCGCGGTTGAAGCATCTTCTGGAGCGGCGCAAGGGAGATGAAAGACTGATCCGTTACGTCGAGCATTTCGAGGAAAGTGGCGATACCGTGCTGGAATCCGCCAAAAAGCTGCAGCTTGAGGGCATCATCTCCAAGAAGCTCGACGCCCCCTATCGCTCCGGCCGCTCGGAGAGCTGGACCAAGGCCAAGGTGCGTGGTGGGCAGGAGGTGGTGCTCGGCGGCTGGAAGACCACCAACGGAAAATTCCGCTCGCTGATGGCCGGCGTCTATCGCGACGGCCATCTGGCGTTCGTCGGCATGGTCGGCACGGGATTCGGGCAGGATACCGTCCGCCGCATCATGCCTTCGTTGAAGGCCAAGGCTTCCGACAAAAGCCCGTTCGGCGGCAAGGCTGCGCCGAGGAAGACCCGCGACGTGCATTGGCTGAAGCCTGAACTGGTCGCCGAGATCGAGTTCGCCGGTTGGACGGACGGCGGCAACATCCGGCAGGCCGCGTTCAAGGGGCTGCGGCAGGACAAGCCGGCGGATGAAGTTCAGGCGGAGGTGCCTGTGATTACGAAGGTCGCCAAGCCACTGATCAGGTCCGGAAAATCATCGGCGAACAGATCCGCCGAGGTGATGGGCGTGGTCATCTCCAAGCCCGACAAGGCGTTGTGGCCCGATGGCGGCGATGGCGAGCCCGTTACCAAGCTCGATCTTGCAAAATACTTCGAAGCCGTAGGCGACTGGATGATCGGCCACATCAAGGGGAGGCCGTGCTCCGTGGTGCGCGCGCCCGACGGCATCAAGGGGCAAACTTTCTTTCAGCGCCACGGCATGCCCGGCGGTTCGGACCTGCTGAAGCTCGCCAAGGTCGCGGGCGATCGAAAGCCCTATTTGCAGATCGACCGCGTTGAGGCGCTGGCTGCGGTGGCGCAGAGCGGCGGACTGGAGCTGCATCCCTGGAATTGCGCGCCTGATGATTACGACACGCCGGGGCGTCTGGTGTTCGATCTCGATCCCGCGCCTGAGGTCGAATTCGCTGACGTGATCGAGGCTGCAAAGGATATGCGCAAGCGCCTGAACGCGCTGGGTCTCGAAAGTTTTTGCAAGACCACCGGCGGCAAGGGTCTGCATGTCGTGACGCCGCTGCTCCACGGCGCGCGTGACAAGGTCAGCTGGAAGGAAGCCAAGGCGTTTGCACAAGGCGTGTGCCAGTGGATGGCGAACGACGAGCCCGAGCGCTATCTGCTCAACATGTCGAAGAAGGCGCGCAAGGCAAAGATATTCCTCGATTATCTGCGCAACGATCGCATGGCGACTGCCGTCGCCGTGCTATCGGCCCGCGCTCGCGAGGGCGCAACGGTCTCGATGCCGCTGACCTGGACGCAGGTGCGCGCCGATCTCGATCCAAAGAAATACACGGTGCGTACCGTGCCAGCGTTGCTCGCAAAGACCAAGGCGTGGCAGGGCTACGATGACTCAGCGGGGCCGATCAAGGCGGCGATGAAGAAGCTGGAAGCGAAGTAGAAGTTGGGTGGGCAAAGCGTAGCGTGGCCACCATTTTTGTCGCAAAAAGAAAGGTGGGCACGGCGCCAGTGCGCCTTAGCCCACCTTACGCGTTCGCGCGTGTGTTACAGCTTCCCGAGCAGCAGCAGGATCAGCAGGATCACGATGATCAACCCGAGGCCGCCGCCGCCGTAATAGCCGGTGCCGTAGAACGGACCGCCGCCGATGCCGCTGAAACCGCCGAGCAGGGCGATGATGAGAATGATAAGAATGATAGTCCCGAGTGACATGAATTTCTCCTCAGCCCGCTGGGCCGTTTTGTTGCTCTCTGCCTGCGGCGGAACAACACACCGGAACATTGAAAGTTCCATTTTTGACCCGATAATGCGCGGAACTCTTCCTTTCCAAGCGCTCGCGATTACATGCCGTTGGTAGGCAGAGAGGATTCAAGCAAATGACCAAGCCGCTCGTGGTTTCGATTCCGCATAGCTTGGGACGCGAGGAAGCCATGCGCCGCCTGAAGACGGGGCTTTCGCGCGCCGCCACCAGCGTGCCGGTGCTGAGCGTCGACGAGGAGCGATGGGAAGACAACCGCATGATCTTCCGGGTTCGCGCGATGGGGCAGGCGGCGGCCGGTCATGTCGACGTCGCCGAAGATCACGTGCAGGTGGAAGTCGTGTTGCCATGGCTGCTGCAGCGCTTCGCCGAAGCGGCGCAAGCCGCGATCCGCAGCCGCGGCACGCTGCTACTGACCAAGAAGAGCTGACGCCCGGCTGCGCTTGCGTGCTGGCTTTACGGCGCCGTTGAATCTGGCCTTCAGCACCGCGATCGGCAGGTGCACCAAAAGAGCCGACAGGCGCAATTGCGTCGCGTCAGTATCGGCAAAACCTTCTATTGCATAGCCGCTGACATTCAGCGCCGCATCGTACATCTCCGAAGCCGGCCAGTTTCGGCCATGGTCGGTGAAATCAGCGAACCAGCGCGGGACCACGACGATGGCGGCATCGCGGCCGTGTCGCCGTGCGAATGCGATGAAATGATTGCGATGCTGCCCGGTTACGTCCAACGGCTCGTAATCGCCGTCGGTAAATACATCAGGTAGTTCGGTTCGCAGCTTCAGGAGTTGCCTCGTCCAGGCCAGCTTCAAATGGCCGTTTGGCCATTCCCGCACCAGCCGATCCCAGTCCGGCGTCTCCAGCGTCTCCAGCAGGCGGGCGCGCGCGGCAAAATCGACCGGCCGCCGGTTGTCGGGATCGACCAGCGAAAAATCCCAAAGCTCCGTACCCTGGTAGAAATCCGGCACGCCCGGCATGGTCGCCTTCAGCGTGATCTGGCTGAGCGAATTGAGCGCGCCCAATAGCGACAGGCGCTGCGCCAGTGTTTGCAGCGAACCCAGAAATTCGCCTGACACCGCGGGATCGAGAATCCTGGCGATGAAGTTTGTAACACCCGCCTCATAAGGCTTGTGCGGGTTGAGCCAGCTCGTCTCCTCCTTGCCCTCACGCGCCGCCTTGAGTGCATATTCCTGCATCCGTTCCGCAAACGAAACGTCGTCCGGCTGCCATGCGCCCAGCAGCGCCTGGTACAGCATGTACTCGAACGTCGCTGACGGCGCGCGGAAATTGCCTTCTGCAAGTACGTGGGGCGCGTTGAGCAGCTTCCACCGCGCCACGGCGCTGGTCCATTCGCCGGGAATTTCCGCCAGCGCCATGATACGCGCGCGGGCATCCTCCCCGCGCTTGGTGTCGTGGGTAGCGGTCGCCGTCATGCCGTGCGGCCATTCCCGGGCGCGGGTCTGCATCATCGCATGAAAGGCTTCCGCGGAGAGCGCCTTTGCCGAGGGATCGCCGCCCACTTCATTGAGCGCGAGCAGGCGGTGGTAGCGGTAGAAGGTCGTGTCCTCCAGCGACTTTGCCATCATCGGTCCGGTGAACTGCTGCACCTTCAGCGCAAACCGGCGCACGCGCGGCGTGCTGTGGGCGGCGCGTCCGGGATCGAGCAGATCCATCGTCAGGGTATCACGCAGGAAGTCGAAGATGCCGTCGTCGGCCGCAAACCAGTCGGCGCGCGCGCGTTCGATCGTCTCCGCGATCAGCTTGCGGTCGTGGTCGGGTACGTCAGATGACGTCAGGTAGGTGCGATAGACCGGGAAGTGCAGCACGTAGAGTTCGAGCGCCTGTCGCAGGCTGTCGGCGGAATAGTCGCGGGTGGAGTAATGCCCGCTGGCGACGCGAGCGAGCAGGCGCGTCAGCACGGTGAACTCGCTGGCCAGCAGTGTTTCCAGCACGCGGCGCTTGGCCTCCTTCAGAAGCGGCTCCAACTGCGGCGAACGGTTGCTGATCTGCCGCCAGATCTCGTCAAGCGGCTCGAGGCCCCTTCCATCCGTCAGCGCCTGCGTGATGGCGTTCATCCACTCATATCCAGTGGTGCCGTGGACGCCGCTGAACGGCGGCAGCTTTTCCTGCTCACCGAGGATCTTCTCGATCACCACGTAGAACGGCGCGTTGCGATCGCGCTGCGCCTCGCGGACCAGCCGGCGAAGGCGTTGGAAGTACTGCACAGGATCGCGCAGGCCATCGATGTGGTCGAGCCGTAGCCCCTGTAATTTATCTTCTTCGATCAGCCGTCTGACCAGGCGATGGATCGCGTCGAAGGTGCCGGCATCCTCGACACGCAGCCCCGCCAGCGTGTTGATGTCGAAGAAGCGGCGGTAATTGATATCGCTGGAGGCGAGCCGCCAGTGGGCGAGGCGGTAGTGCTGCCGTTCCAGCAGATGGTGCAACGCCAGCGTTGGTGTGGCGCGATCCGCCCCGGCGCGATAGGCGTCGAGCCCGCGCGCGATGATATCAGCCCCGCCGGATATGTCCCTCAACCGGGCCTTGAAGTCCGGCGCTTCCTTGCGGTTGGGATGGCGCAGCCCGGCGTAGCGCGCGGCAAGGGCGAGCATGTCCTTGCCGGCCGCACTCTGCTCCGCGCCGGCTTCCTTGGCGACCATGCGCAGGATTTCGCCGTAGCGCTCGGGCACAATCGGCAGCCGATGTTCAAAATACCAGGCCGAGAAGCTGCCTTCATCGGGATCATAGCGCAGCTCGATCTCGCCACGCTCCAGTGCCTGGCCGTAGGACGCGCCAAGGATTGGCAGCAGAACGCCGCCACGGCTGCGATGCGGCAGCTGCTCCCAGTCGATATCGAATGAGGCCGCGTGCGGCGAGGCGGGCCCCCATTCGAGCACGTCGAGCCACCAGGGGTTATCGGCAAAATGCACGCCGACATGGTTGGGCACGAAATCCAGAATCAGTCCCAAGCCGTGCTGCCGCAGTGCCGCGCTCAGCCGTTCGAACCCGGCTTCGCCGCCAAGCTCGGGATTGAACTGCGTGTGGTCGACGATGTCGTAGCCGTGGCTCGATCCCTTGCGCGCCTTCAGGAACGGCGAAGCGTAGAGATGCGTGACGCCGAGCGCCTTCAAATACGGCACGACGCCGGCAGCGGCTTCGAAGTTGAAATCGGCAGTGAGCTGCAGGCGGTACGTCGCGATCGGGATCGCCGGGGGCATTTTGCTATCCGATGTGCCAGCGCACCGACCATGGCGGAACGCTTTCACTCAACTCGCTGCCCCAGATCAGGGTTCCCCTGGCTTCGGCCGATGGTTGGCCGATAGACTGATCCGACAAATTGGCGGCGAGACTAAGCGTAGCGCCGTCGCCCATGCGCCAGCTGGCCGTGAGCAGCCCATTGCTCGCTGCGTGAGCTTCGCCGAAGGCGGCGCCTGCCAGGCGGGGCACGATCTGCTCTCGTCGGATCTTCAGCAGGTCTTTCACCAGTGTCAGGCGCTTCCGCGCCGCGGGAGCGTCGCGCCCGTCCCAATCGAGCACAGCGGAATCTCTTGTCGAAGCGGCGAGCGCGTCAGGAACTTCGTCGCCATATTCCTCATAGGCCCAGGCCAGTTCGACGCGGCGGCCCTTGCGGACGGCGTCGGCGAGATCGCCGCCGAAATCGCAGAAGAACGGGAAGGGGGCTTTCGAGCCCCATTCCTCGCCCATGAACAGCATGGGAATGCCGGGCGCGATCAGCAGCACCGCCAGCGCCGCCTCGATCGCTCGCGCATCTGCCGCGCTTTCGAGGCGGTCGCCGAACGCGCGATTGCCGATCTGGTCGTGGTTCTGCACGAAATTGATGAAGGCCGACGGCGCGAGATGGCCGCTCGGTTCGCCGCGATTTCCGCCGCGAAATTCCGATGCTTCGCCCTGATAGACGAATCCTGATGACAGCGAGCGGGCGATGTCCGAGATCGGCGAACGCTGGTAGTCGCAATAGTAGCCCTGGCTCTCGCCGGTCATCAGCACGCGCCAGGCGTGATGATAGTCGTCGTTCCACTGCGCGCGGTATTTGCCCTGCGGTGGCTCCTGGGCGGGGTCCAGAATGCTGGCGCGGTTGTCGCCATTTTCCAGCACCAGGTGAATATGGCGGCCGGTCTCCGCCGCAAGCCGGCCGGCGGCGGCGCTGATGTCGTGCAACAGCGAAAGCCCGCCCGGCTCGACGATGCTGTTGACCGCGTCGAGCCGGAGCCCGTCGAATCGATAGTCGCGCAGCCAGTGCAATGCATTCTCGATCGCAAACGCGCGAACTTCGTTAACGCGATAATCGATCGCGCTGCCCCACGGGGTCTGCGCTTCGGTGAAGAAGTTCGGCGCATAGCGGCCGAGATAATTCCCCTCCGGCCCGAAATGATTATAGACCACATCGAGCATCACCATCAGCCCGCGCCGGTGCGCCTCGTCGATCAGCGTCTTGAGATCCTCAGGACTTCCATAGGCGCTGTCGGGCGCATACAGCAGCACGCCGTCATAGCCCCAGTTGCGCGATCCGGCGAAATCCGCCAGCGGCATCAGTTCCAGCACCGTGATGCCGGTTTCGACGAGATGATCGAGTCTGTCGATCATGGCGCGATAGGTGCCTTCCTCGGTGAAGGTGCCGACGTGGGCCTCGACGATGACCGCTTCCTGCCACGGCCG
>PNLC01000207.1 GCA_013822885.1 Bradyrhizobium sp. | reverse complement strand
CTGCGTACCGGTATGGCAGAACGAGCAGTTCAGCGTGCAGCCGACCTGCGAGGAAACGCACAGCGTGCCGCGATCGGTCTCGGGAATGTAGACGCACTCGACCTCATGCGCCTTCTGAAACGAATCGCCGCTCGGCAGGCGCAGCAGCCATTTGCGCGTGCCGTCGTTGGAAACCTGCTCGGCGACCACCTCGGGGCGGTCGACGGTGAAATGCTGCACAAGCTGCGCGCGCATATCCTTGGAGATGCTGGTCATCTCGTCGAACGCCTTGGCGCCGCGGACATACATCCAGTGCCAGAGCTGCTGCGTGCGCATCTTGCGCTGCGCCGGCTGGACGCCGATCTCGCCCAGCCGGTCGGCGATCTCGGCGCGCGACAGACCGATCAGTGACGGCTTGGCCGGCGGCACATAGGTTTCGAGTGGAACTTTCTCGAGCGGCGCCAGGGTGGATGAAAGCGTCATTAAAATTCACTCGAAAGGGTTCAAGCGGGTGCGTCCGGTGGGCAAAGCGCGGCGCGCACACCGCAAGCGTCAATGGTGGGCACGGCTGGGCCTTTACCCACCCTACGTAGGCCCTCCAGGGCCCGCAAACAACGCCAATTGGGGCCTAAAGTCCCCTAACGCTTGCAATCCTGCGCCAGCCGGTCGAGCGCCTGGGACAATCCCTTCAGGGAGAAAACGTCGACGGTCTCGGTGCCCTTGGCCGAGACGCCCTTGACGGTGACGTCGGCAGACTTGCGCATGGCGCTGACCATCTGCTCTTCTTCCGCGGCGTTCTTGATCCAGAGCCCGTCGCCCTGGGTGTACATCGCGAATGACGAGCCGCCGACCTCGAGCGAGGATTCCGACCCCGGCTTCAACGCATAGCCGATCATGATCGAGACTTCGTTGACGACCCTTTCCGCCGGACGCGTCGAGACGAATGCATAGGCGGGATCGCGCGGACGATTCGGCGGATTGGTTTTCGATGACGAAGGCTTTGCCAGCGCGAAGCACACTTTCTTACCGTTCGGCGCCGCGGTGTAGGCGCCCCAGGTGCCGAACTGCCCGATCAGCGTCGGCTCGGCGCCGCCTGCCGCGGCGGTCGCGGCCGGTTCCGGTTTCGCAGCAGGCTTTGCGGCTGTCGACTTTGCCGCAGGCGCAGGGGCGGGGGCGGGCTTGGGCGCTTCCTTTGCCGCGTCCTTGCCGCCCTTCGGGGCAGCGCTTTGCGCATGCGCGACGGAAGTCACCCCGCACAAAGCCGCAACGGCAACCAGAAATGTCAGTATTCGCAACACGGACGACTGGTTCCCTCATCTTTGTGACTGGAAGATGGCCCGAAGGCCATCGCGCGCCGCGATGGATAGCCGGAAAATGCCTTTTTGGGAAGGCGCTTACGGCCTAGACCGCCGCTCCTTACGTGATTCCATTCGAACCCTTTTCAAGTGATTCTGGCAATCGTGAAACGGGCCACCGCCTTAGCCTTTGGTGCGGCCTTCGCGCTGCCGCTGCCACTGCGCGTCGGTCCACTGCAGGAGATCCTCGGCACCCGAGCTGCGCAGATGCGAGCCGCCGTCCTGCACCACCATCTCGCCGTTGATGTAGCCGGCTTGATCGGAGATCAGGAAGCTCGCGAGATCGGCGAGCTCGCGATGTTCTCCGGCGCGACCGAGCGGATTGCGCTGCGCCCAGCTTTCATCGCGTCCCTCGGGACGAAGCTGGCCCGAAGCGCCCGGGGTCGGAAATGCGCCGGGGGCGATCGCAACCGTACGCACACCCTTCGGTCCCCACTCCACCGCGAGACTCCTGGTCATCGCCAGAACGGCGGACTTCGCCATCGCCGAGGGTACCGTGAAGGCGCGGCCGGTGATGGTCGAGGTCGAGAGAATGCTCAGCACGACACCCTTGTGCCCGCTTTCGATCCAGCGTCGGCCCGCGGCGAGTGTGCAATACATCGCACCGTGCAGCGTCGGCGCCAGGATCGCGTCCGCCGCGCGAAACGAGAGGTGTTCGGTCTGCGCAATGAACGTCGCGGCAGCATTGTTGACCAGAACGTCGATCGGCGCGTCGCGCCAGATCTGGTCCATCATGGCATCGACCGCCGCGCCCTCGCGGATATCGCATCTGGCCACCGCGACCTTGCCGCCGAGTTCGGCGCGCATCTGCGCCGCGGTCGCCTCCAGCAATTCGAGCCGTCGGCCGCAGATGATCAGTTCCGCGCCGAGTTCGACGAAGCGACGTCCCATCGCGGCTCCGAGCCCGGAGCCGCCGCCAGTTACCAGGATCCGCTTTCCCGCCAGCAGGTCTTTTTCAAACATCGTTTGAATCCCCCTTCAACCACCGCCATCATCGTCCCGCGCGATCAGGCCATGCATCCGAATCGGATTGTAGCCCGGCTTCAAATCCGGCAAGAAGCATCGAGATTTCCCCGCCGGTCCGAAAGTCAGGTGCGTCCATGAAAGCCATCCTCTGCTCGCAATATTGCCAACCCGACGATCTCGTGCTGGCCGACATTCCCGATCCCGTAGCCGAGCCGGGACAGGCGGTCATCGCGATCAAATCCGCGGCGCTGAATTTCTTCGACATCCTGATGATCCAGGGCAAGTACCAGATCAAGCCGCCGTTTCCGTTCTCGCCGGCCGCCGAGGTCGCCGGCGTGATCGAAAGCGTCGGCGCCGGCGTGACCGACCTGAAGGTCGGCGACCGCGTGGTGGCGTCCTGCGGCCATAACGGTGCGCGCGAAAAGATCGCGCTGCCGGCGAACACGATCGTGAAAATTCCAGACAATCTCGATTTCGACCGCGCCGCCGGGATCATCATCATCTACGGCACCGCGCTGCATGCACTGGAAGACCGCGCCAGCCCGAAGCCCGGCGAGACGCTTGCGGTGCTGGGCGCGGCCGGCGGCACCGGACTTGCGGCCTGCGAACTCGGCAAGCTGATGGGACTGAAGGTGATCGCCTGCGCCTCGTCGGACGAGAAGCTCGAATTTGCCAAGGCGCACGGCGCCGAACTGACGCTGAACTACGCCAGGGAAGACCTGAAGGAGGGCCTGAAGCGGTTGACCGGCGGCAAGGGCGTCGACATCGTTTTCGATCCCGTGGGCGGCAGTTACGCGGAAGCCGCGCTGCGCGCCATCGCGTGGGAGGGACGCTTTCTGGTGATCGGCTTTGCGGCCGGCGACATTCCGAAGATGCCGCTCAATCTGGCGCTGCTCAAGGGCTGCGATATCCGCGGCGTGTTCTGGGGCGCATGGACCAGGCTCAATCCGGAGAAGAACCGCGTCAATCTGGAGAAGCTCGTCAAGTGGACCGCGGAGGGCAAGATCTCCTCGCATGTCGACCGCACCTTCCCGCTGGCGCAAACCGCCGAGGCCCTGAAGGTACTCGCCGGCCGCAAGGCGATGGGCAAGGTAATCCTGCACCCGTAATGGCCGGCGCGCCGGACCGGTTGCGCCGAATCCAACCGCCTCCTCTTCCGAGCCGTTGGTCACTCGCAAGATTACGAAAACCGTTGTAAAAACAATGGCAAGACCAGCCCTGCGCGCGTCGCGGGCCGGATCGCGAGCGGCATTCGTCGTTACTCATTGTATCGGCGCTGCAACAATTTGTGTCGTTCGGGTAACGGCCTTGTCATGGATGTCGCATCTCCGCCTGAATCAAACCAAAATATCTCCCAATTCGCACCGGTCGGCGTCGTTTTTTGAACCCATTCCGTGTGCGAGTTTACGGCCCAATAACGCGGGTCCTTCGTACATCAAGAAAAGCAAAAAAAGGTGCAGGGCTGAGGGACGCCCGGCGTTGCGTCGGTAACTGGGGAGAGCATCAACATGGTGGACAATTCGCGGCCGGTTCAAACAAGGGACCCCTACGACAGATTCGACGAAGCCATCAACGATCCCCGGCTGTATGAAACCAGCCGGTATGAGCAGCCCTACCAGCTGCCATATGAGCGGTCAGAGACGATGTATGATCAGCGGCGGCCAAATGAACCGGTCCCGCTGTTCCTCTCCACCTACGAGGAAGAGAACTACCAACCGGTCTCCGAATACGCCTTTGCAGGCGGCCATCGGAAGAGAGTGCGGGTGTCCCGCATTGTGACAGCCGCCGTGGCGGTGTCGGCAATCGGCGGCCTGCTTGCGCTGTTTTCCATCGACTCGACGCGCGCCGTGATCGTCAGCGTCAAGGCTTCGCTCGGCGGCGCAGCGCCGGTTCAGTTCGGCGCAGCGGAACAGGAAGCGGTGCAATCGTCAGAGCAGTTGCCACCGCGCGTCGCCGCCCCTGCATCGCCCGAACCTGCAACCGCGATTCCGGACCCGCAACTGGCGCGTCACAACACGCCGCCAACAGCGGTCACAATTGCCACCGCGCTGGCAGCGGCTGCGCCGACACGCGATGAAATCACCGCCGCCTATCAGACCGCGGTCAAGGGCAAGGTCGCCGTGCCGGAGCCGGTGGCGCGCGAAGCCGCTCGCGAGGTCGCCCCGGTTGTGCCGGCCGTCCGCGAGGCCGCAGCGCCACCCCGGGAGGCAGCACCGGCAAGGCGTATCGACGCGGACGAACTTGCCGCGTTGCTGAAGCGCGCGAAGGGTCTGCTTGAGATCGGCGACATAACGTCCGCACGGTTGCTGCTCGAACGCGCGGCGGACGCGCAGGAGGCCGAGGCGGCTTTGATGCTGGCGGGTACGTATGATCCGCAGGTGCTGGGTAGCCAGGACCTGCGCAGCATTACCCCCGACTCCGCAACGGCACGAGTCTGGTACCAGAAGGCCGCCGAACTCGGGTCGGCCGATGCGAGACGGCGGCTCGGCCAGTTACAGAACTAGGCAATACACTCCAGATCAGCGCAGAGGCGTATATGCGACATTTCATTGGAATGGCATTGCTCGCCATGACAATTGGCTTCGCCCCGACGGCCAGGGCCGCCGAGCCGAAGGAATACGATCCGGCCAAGGTCAGCGATAGTCTGAAGGCGATTTTTCAGTTCGGTTCGGTGGCAACCAAGCAGGCGCTGAACCAGAACACGGTCACTTTGATTTCCGGCACTATCGGCGGCACCTACGTGCAGTTCGGTGCGGATCTCGCTTCCGTGCTCGACGACGGAAACAAGTTGCGCGTACTTCCGATCGTCGGGCGCGGTTCAGTTCAGAGCGTCGCCGACATCCTGTTCCTGCAGGGCGTCGATCTCGGCATCGTGCGGGCCGATACGCTCGACTATCTCGAGAGGAAGGGCTTCGCCAAGGACATCAAGAAGCAGTTCGCCTATGTGACCAAGCTCTACAACGAAGAGATGTACGTGATCGCGTCGAAATCGGTTCGCGGCATGAGCGATCTCAACGGCAAGAAGGTCAGCGTCGATCTTCCGAACGGCGGCACCTTCGTCACCGCCGCGATCGTGTTCGAGCGGCTCGGCATCAAGCCGAACTTCCTCTATCTCGAGCAGCGCATCGCGATGGAGAGGATGCGGGCCGGCGAAATCGACGCGGTGATTGCGGTTGGCGGCAAGCCGTACAAGTCGGTCAGCGCCTTCAACGACGACCGCTTCCACCTGGTTCCGGTCGACTATGCAAAGCCGCTGCAGACCGACTATCTGCCGGCGACGTTGACCTCAAAGGACTATCCCAACTTGATCCCGGAAGGCGGCCGCGTCGACACCATCGCGGTCCCCGCTGTGCTTGCCGCCTATAACTGGGCACCGAATACGGAGCGGTATCGCAAGCTTTCGCAGTTCGTCGATGCGTTCTTCACCAAGTTTCCGACGTTCCAGAACCCGCCATTCCATCCGAAGTGGAAGGAAGTCTCGCTGTCGGCGCCGTTGCCCGACTGGCAGCGACTGCCGGTGGCCGAGCAATGGCTCAAGACCCACAATGTCGAAGCGGTGAACCGCGCCAGATTCGATGATTTCCTCAAGCAAAGCCCGGCGACCGCCGCAACGGTGAAGACGGAAACCGACAGGGAAGCGCTGTTCAGGCAGTTCCAGTCGTGGGAAGCCGAGCGAAGCGCCAAGGCGCAGGCCCGCGTGCCGTCGCCGACGCCACGGTAAACCTCTATTGATTGCGATCAGACCCGAAGCTCTATCTATTCGGCCACGTCAGCGGTCTTGATTCCGCGCTTTAGCGCCGCGCGAGCGGCATCGCGATGATCCTGCGTGATGTGGCTTGCCACCATGCGAATGGCGGTGGCGAGCACAGCGGCATCGTCGGTAAATCCGAGCACCGGCAGCACGTCCGGCATGAAATCGAACGGCAGGATAAAGTAGGCGACGGCGCCAAGCAGCGACGCCTGTACGTGGCGCGGCGTCTTCTTGTCGAAGGCACAGTAGTATGCCGCGAGAAGGTCTTCGGCGAAGGGGAGTTTCGCCGCCACCTGTTTCAGCTTGATCCAGAAGCGTCGGCGCACGCTCTCGGGATCTTCCGCGAGCCGGTCGGCCGGTTCAAAACCCACGGTGTGATCGGACGTTGCCATCGCAGCGCTTCCCTCGGATCCGGCGCGGCAGATCGCCGCGGCCAACATGCATTACCTGAGAATTGGGGATGTCCGGCCACCGCCGCAAGATCACGGCGCTACCAACTCAGGCGGCGCCCAGTTGCCGGGCGATCGCGTTCATGGCCCTGGCCAGATCGATATCGAGCCGCGTGACTCCGCCGGCGTCATGGGTCGCCAGCACCACATCCACCGTCTTGTAAACGTTCTTCCATTCCGGATGATGGTCGTTCTTTTCGGCCACCAGCGCAGCGCGGGCCATGAAACCGAACGCTTCGTTGAAATCCTTGAAGGTGAACGTCCGTGCAATCGCGTTTCGTCCGGCCGTCTCCGACCAGCCTGGCAGTTCCGCGAGGGCCGATTTTCTCGCTTCCGCCGACAGAAGTTCCGCCATGATCGCCCTCTCCGTTTGATGCGCGCCACCCTAACACCGAACGCCTGCTCGGGGATCCCGGCTCCAATCGCAGGTCCCGCCGCGCCGGTAACCATGACGCAGATGTAATCTCGGCTCGGCGTCAAATTTGCTAGATTGTCGCTCCAAGCGTGCCCGCAGCGTGAAATTGCACCTTAAGCGATAGGTATTGATGACCGACGGCCACGATTCTGCGGAAAAGCCAGCCCTGCCTTCGCCGCGACCGGCGAAACGACGGCTGACCTTCGTGCTGCTGGCCGGCGTGCTCGCCCTCGTCGGCGCGCTGGCCGCGGGCTATTATTTTGCGATGCGGCCGGTGACGCTGCGAATCGCCGTGGGTCCCGCCAACAGCGACGACCTCAAGGTCGTTCAGAACCTGACACAGGCCTTCAACAACCAGAAGGGCAGTCTGGTTCGGTTGCGCCCC
>PNLC01000206.1 GCA_013822885.1 Bradyrhizobium sp. | reverse complement strand
CTGCCGCGGGTGTTCGTGCAGGTGCAGAACGGTTGCGACCACCGCTGCACCTTCTGCATCATCCCGTTCGGCCGCGGCAACTCCCGTTCGGTGCCGATGGGCGCGGTCGTCGATCAGGTCCGTACGCTCGCCGAGCGCGGCCACGCCGAGATCGTGCTGACCGGCGTCGATCTTACGAGCTATGGCGCCGATCTGCCGGGCCGGACGACGCTCGGCCAGCTGACGAAGCAGATTTTGCGGCACGTGCCGGAACTCAAACGATTGCGGATCTCGTCGATCGATTCCATCGAGGCCGATCGGGACCTGCTCGACGTCATCGCCAGTGAAGACCGGCTGATGCCGCATCTCCACCTGTCGCTGCAGTCGGGCGACGATCTCATTCTGAAGCGGATGAAGCGGCGGCATTCACGCAGCGATGCCATCGAGTTCTGCGCCCAGGTGCGGCGACTGCGTCCGGATATCACGCTCGGCGCGGATATCATTGCGGGCTTTCCGACGGAGAACGAAGAGATGTTTTCGCGTTCGCGGGCCCTGGTGGACGAGTGCGACCTCACCTTCCTGCACGTGTTTCCCTATTCGAAGCGGCCGGGCACGCCGGCCGCGCGGATGCCGCAGGTCGCAGGCGGCGAGATCAGGGAGCGCGCCAAGCGGTTGCGCGCGGCCGGTGAGGTGGCGTTGCAGCGGCGGCTGGCGGGGGAGGTCGGCGCGACACGTCAGGTGCTGATCGAGAGCGCGGCGCAGGGGCGAACCGAGCATTTCCTGCCGGTGGCGGTGTCCGGCGAGACACCGGGCACAGTGATGGCGCTTGCGATCAACGGCCACGATGGTGCGCGGTTGACGGTGTGATTCTCCCTTCTCCCCTTGTGGGAGAAGGTGGCGCGAAGCGCCGGATGAGGGGTTCTCTCAACGAGCAGGACTCGCGGAGACAGACCCCTCATACGGCTCGTCGCCGCTTCGCGCCGTCGATCCACCTTCTCCCACAAGGGGAGAAGGGAAGTAAGCAAGGGCGCCTTCACTCCCCGTTCCAACCGCACTCCTTCAGCCGCTCGCGCATATGCTCCGGTGCCGGCGCCACCACGCGCACCGGCTCCTTGTTCTTCGAGATCGGAATCACGATCTCGCGGGAATGCAGGTGCAGGACCGGTTCGCCGAATCTGGGTCCGTTGCCGTAGATGTTGTCGCCGACGATCGGCCACCCCATCGCTGACGTATGCACGCGCAATTGATGGGTGCGGCCGGTGACTGGCTCCATTGCCAGCCAGGTCAGGCCGTCGCCGCGGCCGCGGACTTTCCAGTTGGTGACAGCTTTCTGACCGTCGGGGTCCGGCTTCTGCCACCAGCCGCGCTCAGCGTTGAGCCGTCCCAGCGGCATGTCGATGGTGCCTTCATCCTCAGCAGGTCCGCCCTCGACCACGGCCCAATAGGTCTTTCCGATCTTGCCGTGCTTGAACAGCAGCCCGAGCGAGGCGGTGGCCTTGCGGTGGCGTCCCAGCACCAGGCAGCCGGAGGTGTCCTTGTCGAGCCGGTGGGCCAGCACCGGCGGCCGCGGCAGGCCAAAGCGGAGGCCATCGAACGAGGCCTCCAGGTTCGGGCCGCCCTTGGGGCCGCGATGCACCGGCAGCCCGGCGGGCTTGTCGATGACCAGCATCAGCCCGTCGCGGTGGAGCACGCGGGCCTGGATTTCGTCGGCCGTCAGCCCCGGGACATCGTGGGATGTCTGGGGAGCATCAAATGTCCCGGGAACATCATGGGATGCACCGGGAATATCGAAAGACTTGTTGTGACTTCCGCTCATGGCGCGAAACCGCTAACACGTCCCCACCATGAGCGATACCACTCCCGAAACCCCAAAACTGAGCTGGTGGCGGCGGCTTTCGAGCGGCCTGAAGCGGACCTCGGCTTCGCTGGGGTCAGCCGTTGCCGATCTCGTCACCAAGCGCAAGCTTGACCGCGCCATGCTCGACGATATCGAGGATGTGCTGCTTCGCGCCGATCTCGGCACCACCGTCGCGGTCCGGATCGCGGATGCTGTCGGCACCGGCCGCTACGACAAGGCGATCTCGGCCGACGAAGTGAAGACCGTGGTCGCGACCGAGGTCGAGAAGGTGCTGGCGCCGGTGGCGAAGCCGCTTGAGATCGACCGGGCGCAAAAGCCGTTCGTCATCCTCGTGGTGGGCGTCAACGGCTCCGGCAAGACCACCACCATCGGCAAGCTCGCGGCCAAGCTGAGCGCCGAGGGCCGCAAGATCATGATGGCCGCCGGCGACACGTTCCGGGCCGCCGCCATCGAACAGCTCAAGGTCTGGGGCGAGCGCACCAAGTCGCCGGTCATATCGGGCGCGCAGGGTTCGGATTCGGCAGGCCTTGCCTTCAACGCGCTGACCGCGGCGAAGGAACAGAATATCGACGTGCTGCTGGTCGATACCGCGGGGCGACTGCAAAACAAGGCCGAACTGATGAACGAACTCGAAAAGGTCGTTCGCGTCATGAAGAAGGTCGATGCATCGGCCCCGCATGCGGTGCTGCTGGTGCTCGATGCCACGGTGGGACAAAATGCGCTGTCGCAGGTCGAGGCATTTCATCGTACCGCTGGCGTCACGGGCCTGGTGATGACGAAGCTCGACGGCACCGCGCGCGGCGGCATCCTGGTGGCGCTGGCGGAGAAGTTCAAGCTGCCGGTGCACTTCATCGGCGTCGGCGAAGGCATCGACGATCTCGCGCCGTTCACCGCGCGGGATTTCGCCAACGCGATTGCAGGAATTGAAAAGGCATGACCCGACCCGAAGGGCCGCGTCAGCGCAAATCGGGTGCCGGTCCTCGGCAACATCATCCCCAAACCAGAATGAAGTGAACGATGGACAAGAAAGCACCGCACCCGCTGTTCAAGCTTGCGACCGAGCTTGGTCCGCTCCTGATCTTTTTCTTCGCCAACGCCAAGACCAACCTGTTCATCGCCACCGGCGTATTCATGGTGGCGGTGCTGGCTGCGATGGTTGCGTCCTACATTGTGACGCGACACGTCCCGATGATGGCGATCGTGACGGCGGTGGTCGTCTTCGTGTTCGGCGCGCTGACGCTGATCCTGCACGACGAGACCTTCATCAAGATGAAGCCGACCATCGTCTACACGCTGTTCGCTGCCATTCTCGCTGGCGGCCTGCTGTTCAACCGTTCCTTCATCGCCATCATGTTCGACCAGATGTTCAATCTCACCGCGCACGGCTGGCGCATCCTGACCGGGCGCTGGGCGGTGTGGTTCTTTGCGATGGCGGTGCTGAACGAGATCATCTGGCGCACGCAATCGACCGATTTCTGGGTGAGCTTCAAGGTTTTCGGCATGGTGCCGCTGACCATGCTGTTTGCCATGACACAGATGCCGCTGATCAAGCGCTATCGACTGGAGCCGGCATCGCTGGAGGCGAGCGAGGCGGACGCGGGGGATGTGTCCAAGGGCTGATTGGGACCACCATCTAGCGTGATCCGCGGTGCACCCTCTCCCGCTTGCGGGGGAGGGCTGGGGTGGGGTGTTTCCGCACAGTGTGCTCGTCGATAGATTTCCCCCACCCGCCGCGCGTACGCGCGTCGACCTCCCCCGCAAGCGGGAGAGGTAAGTAAGCAACTCAGCTCTTCTGCTTGGCGATGATCTGGTCCTTGATCTTGTCGTAGGTCGCCTGCGGGACGATGCTCTTCTGCACCAGTTCGTCCTTGCCCTTGTACGGGCGGCTCGCGATGATCTTGGCGGAGTAGGCCTTGCCGATGCCCGGCAGCGTTTCGAGCTGATCGACGGTCGCGGAATTGATGTCGAGCAGCTCGGCCTTTGGCGCCGGTGCCATCTTGGATTCCGAGGCCTTCGGCGCGGGAGCCATCATCTTGCTGTCGGATTTGGCCGCGGGTTGCGCGGTCTGGGCCAGCGACGGACCGGCCGTCAGCAAACCAAAGGTCAGCGCGGTGGCGAGAAGCGAAGCGAGCGTGAAATGACGCATTGGGTGTCCCTCCAAGGACGGTTCAAAGTAACGCCATCAAGCTAGCTGCGGATTCGTGTCGGCGCCATGGCCGCGAAATGAACGCCAGATAAAAGCGGGGGAGTTATTCACGCCGATCTCTCTGTCGTCATTCCGGGGCGATGCGAAGCATCGAACCCGGAATCTCGACATCGGACTCGGCATCTCGAGATTCCGGGTTCATCGCTGCGCGATGCCCCGGAATGACGGCTATGCCGTCACTTCAGCGCCTTCTCGATCGCGACCTTCAGCACGCTGTCGAGATTTTCCGGCGTCACCGGCCCGACCAGCTTGTAGACGATGGTGCCGTCGCGGCCGACCACGAATGTCTCGGGCACGCCGTAGACGCCCCATTCGATCGAGCCGCGGCCATTGCTGTCGACGCCGACCATGCTGAACGGATTGCCGTAGCGGCCGAGGAAGCGGCGGGCGTTGTCGGGGGAATCCTTGTAGTTGATGCCGACGATTTGCAGTCGGGTGTCCTTTGCCAGCGCGGTCAACAGCGGCGCCTCGTCGTGGCACGGCACGCACCAGGACGCCCAGACATTGACGACGCTGACCTTGCCCTTGAAGGCGGTGGGATCGAGCCCGGGCACCGGGGTGCCGTCACGGACAAGGCCTTGCAGCGGCGGCAGCGTGGTTTGCGGGGCCGGCTGGCCGATCAGGGCCGAGGGGAGCTTCGTTGGATCGCCGCCATAGAGCCGCAACAGGAACAATGCGGCGAGGGCCAGGAAGCCGATCAGCGGCAGCATTACCACCCAGCGCCGCGGCGAAGCCCCCTGTGTTGCGTTGGGCGCGTTCATCAGATTTCCGTGGCGGTGCGGCCGGAGCGGCGGGTCACACCGCTGGCCTCCAAGTCGCGCAGGCGTTGCCTCTGGTGGCGGTAGTCTACGCCGATCCAGATGATGAGAAGCATGATGATCGCCGCTACGAGCGCGTAGGATGTCACGACAAAGGAGGCGTAGGGGCCGAGCGACATCGCGTCACGCCGCCTGTTGGCTGGCTTGCATCATCTGCAAGCTGCGCACGCGGCGGCGCAGGATTTCGTTGCGCATCGCCGCCAGATGCAGCGTGACGAACAGCAGCGTAAATCCGACCGCCATCACCAGCAGCGGAATCAGGAACGCATTGTCGAGCGATGGCCCGCCCATCCGCATCACCGAGGCCGGCTGATGCAGCGTGTTCCACCAGTCGACCGAGAACTTGATGATCGGCAAATTGAGCGCGCCGACCAGCGTCAGGATGGCGGCGGCGCGTGCCGCCCGGGAGGGATCGTCGACCGCGCGCCACAGCGCCATCAGGCCGAGATACATCAGGAACAAGATCAAGACCGAGGTGAGCCGCGCATCCCATTCCCAATAGGTACCCCACATCGGCCGGCCCCAGAGCGCGCCGGTGACCAGCGCGAGAAAAGTAAACGCAGCCCCGATCGGCGCGGCCGCCTTCGCCGCGACATCGGCCAGCGGATGCCGCCACACCAGCGTTCCAAGTGCGGCCACGCTCATCACGCCCCACACGAACATCGACAGCCACGCGTTGGGCACATGGACGAACATGATCTTCACGGTGGCGCCCTGCTGATAGTCGTCCGGTGCCATCGCCGCCTGGTAGAAGCCGACCAGCAGCAGGATCGCGGTCGCAACTGCCAGCCACGGCAGCACGCGCGTCGTCAGCGACAGGAATTTCGTGGGGTTGGCGAGGTCGATCAGCGTCATGGCAATCCTGATAGTCGTCAGCGGCGGGGCAGGCAATGCGGCTTGGCTTGTTTCATATTGCCCTCTGTGAGAGTTGATCGGCGTCAAGAAATTGTCAGTCAGTCCAGTCCGTGCCGCAGGCTGGCCGCGGCGGCGAACGGACCGACCACGAAACTGACCAGCGAGAGCGCGCAGAGGATCGAAAACGGTGTTCCGAATGCCAGCGGGCCGGATATGGCCGCCTGCGACGCCGCGACGCCAAAAATCAGCACCGGGATCGACAACGGCAGCACCAGCACCGCCAGCAGCAGCCCGCCGCGGTGTAATGTCACGGCGAGTGCTGCGCCGATCATCCCGGTGAATGTCAGTGCCGGTGTTCCCGCCAGCAGCGTCAGCGCCACCGCCGAGGTCGCGGTGGCGTCGAGATTGAGCATCAGCCCGAGCACGGGCGTCGCCACGATCAGCGGCAGCCCGGCAGCGAGCCAGTGCGCGAGGGCTTTTGCCGCACAGGCCAGTTCCAGCGGCGTCCGGCCCATCACGATCAGGTCCAGCGAGCCGTCCTCGTGGTCGGCCGTGAAAAGGCGGTCGAGCGTGAGCAGGCTGGCTAGCAGCGCGCCGAGCCAGAGGATCGCCGGTCCGAGCCGCGTCAAGAGCGGCAGGTCCGGTCCGATCGCGAACGGCATCAGCACCGTCACCGTGAGGAAGAACAGCACGCCGATCAGCGCGCCGCCGCCGACACGAAGGGCAATCCTGATGTCGCGTCGAATCAGCGCGGCGAGGGCGGTCATGCCCTGGCTCCCATCCGCAGCTCCCGCGTCTCGATCCCGAGCGGGGCATGGGTGGCGGCGATGATGATGCCGCCGGTCGCCAGATGTTTGCCCATCACCCCGACGAACAGTTCCTGCCCGGCCGTATCGAGCGCCGACGTCGGCTCATCCAGAAGCCATACCGGCCGCCGCACCACCAGCAGGCGGGCGATCGACAGCCGCCGCCGCTGGCCGGCCGACAGAAAGGCCGCCGGCAGGTGCGTGGCATGTCCGAGCCCCACGGCTTTGAGGCAGTGGCCGATGTCGCCGGCGTCGCCGCCGAGGAAATCCCGCCAGAAAGACAGGTTTTCCGCGACGCTCAGCGCCGACTTCAGCGCGTCGCGATGGCCGAGATAGTGGGACTGCTCCGGCAGCGTCAGCTCGGCATCGCCGCCTTCCAGGACGACCGACCCGCCGGCCGGCGCCAGCAGCCCCGCGATCAGGCGCAGGAGCGAGGTCTTGCCCGATCCGTTCGGGCCGACCACAGCCAGCACCTCACCCGACGATGCTTCGAAATCGAGGCCGGAGAACACGTCGCGGCCGCCCCTGATGCAGTTGATGTCGCGCCCCGAGAGCCGCATTGTCCCCTTCACAGCCCTCTGAAACCGAGGGGTACCGCGTCAGAATTTGTGGGTGCCGCATTGCTGCAGCACGCTTGTCGGTGTGGCGGCGCATCTAGAAAGATTCTATAAGCCCGGAACTTGATGCAGCACACAATCGGCGGCTGCAAGCCATTAGGCCATCCCCGCCGACGGTGTTTAAATACCCTTGCCGGGTATACCTTAAGAATTGGGATTTCCTC
>PNLC01000205.1 GCA_013822885.1 Bradyrhizobium sp. | reverse complement strand
CCATGATATCCGGCCCTGGCTCACCCCGTCAGGGATAACCCGGACTTTTCTTCACAGGGCCCCGCGCGAGGACAAGTCCGCCGACCCTTCATCATGATAGTGGGAAGGTGTGGATTTGTCTCTTCATAAGCTGACCACGAAACGGCGCAAGCGATTGATCGGCGAAGCGTTATCGGAACGATGCAGCGTTCGGTCAGGATCGGGGATGGCTGTGAACAAGCCTCGCAAACATTCGGGATCGTTTTGTGTGAGTCATAATCACGGTCACTAAGACTCAAACCTAAGATTCTAAAATTATTAGTTTAGAGAAGCGGAGCTTTGCGGATATGTCTTGCCTCCCCTCGCCGGCCACGCTTCCTGGCAACGCTGCGAGTATCCGAAGCGTTCTAGCTACGAGCAAGGTCGAGCGACTGCGATGTACGAATGGATCACCGTTACGGCATATCCGTGGATCAAGGCGCTGCATGTGATTGCCGTGATTTCGTGGATGGCCGGCATGCTCTATCTGCCGCGGCTGTTCGTCTACCACTGCGATGCCGAGGTCGGATCGAAGCAGTCCGAGACCTTCAAGGTGATGGAATGGCGCCTGCTGAAGGCAATCATCAATCCGGCGATGATCGTCACCTGGCTGGCCGGGCTTTATCTCGCCTGGGCCGGTCACTGGTACTTGTCCGGCTGGTTCCACGCCAAATTGACGCTGGTGCTGATCCTGTCCGGCGTCCACGGCTTTTTTTCCCGCTGGGTCAAGGATTTCGCCGCCGACCGGAATACCCGAAGCCATAAATTCTACCGTATTATCAATGAGGTACCCACTGCCCTGATGATCCTCGCCGTGGTCATGGTGATCGTGAAGCCGTTCTAGGGCTTGAGCTTTGATCAATGATCGCACTTCGCATCTGCTTGCGAAGCGCCAAGCGATTTTCTATATTGTCGAAATCCCACCCCACGCAGGCGGATGTGGTTGCGTTCCGGCTCCTTCATTGGACCGGCCGCCGCATCAGGTTTGAAGCCTCACCGGCGCTTTCCTTGCTTAGACCTGCGGACCTTCCATTTTTCGTGTCCGCTTTTTCTCAAAGCCACCTCGCAGCCCTTCCCTAAAGAACACTCCACAGGACCACCCCAATGCGGGAAATGAAACTCCAGGACCTCAAGTCGAAAACGCCGGCCGAACTCGTCTCGTTCGCGGAAGAGAACGGGGTCGAAAATGCCAGCACCATGCGCAAGCAGGAGCTGATGTTCGCCATTCTCAAGCAGCTCGCGATCCAGGAAATCGACATTATCGGCGAAGGCGTCGTCGAGGTTCTCTCCGATGGCTTCGGCTTTCTTCGATCGCCCGACGCCAACTACCTGCCCGGCCCCGACGACATCTACGTCTCGCCGTCGCAGATCCGCCGCTTCGGTCTTCGTACCGGTGACACCATCGAAGGCCACATCCGCAGCCCCAAGGAAGGCGAACGCTACTTCGCGCTGCTCAAGGTCAACACCCTCAATTTCGAAGATCCGGAAAAGTCCAAGCACAAGGTCAATTTCGACAATCTCACGCCACTGTTTCCGGATCAGCGCTTCCGCCTCGAACTCGAAGACCCGACGCGCAAAGACCTTTCTGCAAGGGTGATCGATATCGTCGCTCCCATCGGCAAAGGCCAGCGCGCGCTGATCGTGGCGCCGCCGCGCACCGGCAAGACGGTGCTGATGCAGAACATCGCGCACTCGATCACCGCCAATCATCCGGAATGCTATCTGATCGTTCTCCTGATCGACGAACGTCCGGAAGAAGTCACGGACATGCAGCGTTCGGTGAAGGGCGAAGTCGTCTCGTCGACATTTGACGAACCGGCGGTGCGTCACGTGCAGGTGGCCGAGATGGTGATCGAGAAAGCCAAGCGGCTGGTCGAACACGGTCGCGACGTCGTGATCCTTCTGGACTCGATCACGCGCCTGGGCCGCGCCTACAACACCGTGGTGCCGTCATCCGGCAAGGTGCTGACCGGCGGTGTCGACGCCAACGCGCTGCAGCGGCCGAAGCGATTCTTCGGCGCCGCGCGAAACATCGAGGAGGGCGGTTCGCTCACGATCATCGCCACCGCACTGGTCGATACCGGCAGCCGCATGGACGAAGTCATCTTCGAAGAATTCAAGGGCACGGGTAACTCGGAACTGATTCTCGACCGCAAGGTCTCCGACAAGCGGACATTCCCGGCGATCGATATCTCGCGCTCCGGCACCCGCAAGGAAGAGCTGATCACCGATCCGCAGCTGCTGAAGAAGATGTACGTGCTGCGCCGGATCCTCAATCCGATGGGCACCATGGATGCGATCGACTTCCTGCTCGACAAGCTCCGCAACACCAAGAACAACTCGGAGTTCTTCGACTCGATGAATACCTGAGCCGAACAGGCCAGGGTTGGGGGAGGGCGCCTCGCACCAGCGGGGCGCCTTTTTCTATGGCGTTATCGGCGCGGCGGCTGGCGCAAGGGGAGGGCGGCGCGCCAGATCCCCGCGCCCATGCCGCGCTGCTGGAATAAGTGTCTGGAATATCTATTGTTTGGCCAAAGGACGATGCCGGGAAGGGCGGTTTGCTGCACTGCGGGAGCCAACCGCGGTGTTGGTGCCCAGCCGAGACGGACTCATTCGGCCGGTTGGGTCAAAATGGCGTTGCCTTTCCAAAGCCGCTTGAACAAATAGGCGATGCATCCGCGAGATCAGACTATTTTTGCGTTGTCGTCCGGCCGGCCGCCGAGCGCGATTGCCATGGTGCGCGTTTCCGGTCTGCAGGCCGGAAGAGTCGTCAGCGCGCTGGCAGGAAAGATGCTGACGCCGCGAATGGCCACCCGGGCGTTGCTAAGGGATGTCGGCCAGCGGCCGATCGACGATGCCGTGGTGCTGTGGTTTCCAGGTCCGGGCAGCGCGACCGGCGAGGACGTCGCGGAATTCCATGTCCATGGCGGGCGCGCGGTGCTCGCGGCTCTGTTCACTGCGCTCGCTGAATTCGAGGATGTTCGCTCCGCTGAGCCCGGCGAATTCACCCGTCGCGCGTTCGAGAACGGCAAGCTCGATCTGACCGAAGCCGAAGGTCTCGACGATCTCATTCACGCCGACACCGATCGCCAGCGCCGCCAGGCGCTGCGACAACTGAAAGGCTTGCTCGGCGACAAGGCGCGTGACTGGCGCGCGCGGATCATCGAAGCGTCGGCGTTGATCGAGGCCGGCATCGACTTTTCGGATGAGGGCGATGTGCCGGCGGAGTTGATCGCGCCCGCGCTGGAGCGGATCAAGGCGCTACGAACCGAGATCGAGGAGGTGCTCGCGGCGGAGGGGCGGAGCGAACGTCTGCGCGACGGGCTCGTGGTGACGATCGCAGGCCCGCCGAACGTCGGAAAATCGACGCTGATGAATCAGCTCGCACGTCGTGAGGTCGCGATCGTATCGCCGCATGCGGGCACTACGCGCGACGTCATCGAAGTGCAGCTAGATCTAGACGGCTATCCGGTGACCGTTATCGACACCGCCGGAATTCGCGAGACGGACGATCCGGTAGAGCAGGAGGGTGTACGTCGGGCTCGGGCGCGCGCGGCGGACGCCGACCTCGTGCTGTGGCTGACCGATATGTCAGACGCGCCGGTGCAACACGGGGCCGAGACACCAGTCTGGATAGTGCGCAACAAGATTGATCTGGCGAAGCCGGATCGGCCGCTGGCCCAGCCCGGTGGGCCGTCGGGTTTTGAGATATCGGCCCGTCGGGGCGACGGCGTGCCGGATCTGATCGCGGCCCTGGTGGGATTCGCTCAAGCGTACTTTGGCGGAGGCGAGGGCGGTTTGATCGGCCGCACCCGGCAGAGGAAGTTGCTGCAGGAGACGGTGGACGCGCTGGGCCGGAGCATCGAGGTGATCGGGGAGGGCGAGGAGCTTGTCGCGGAGGAGCTGCGAACAGCGGCCCATTCCCTGGGCCGACTTCTCGGCCGGCTCGACGTCGAGGATATCCTTGATGTGATCTTCCGGGAGTTCTGTGTCGGGAAATGAGATTTCGTCTGTTAACCTTAATGGATTGTTTCACGTGAAACACCCAGAGGCGTTCGCCGGAACCTGTTTCACGTGAAACAAGGAATCCCCTCAAACTTCGCTTCCGGGTTTTAGAACTCCGCGATAGAAGTCCCGGCATGATTTCCCGAGTGGATACCTTCGACGTTATCGTCATCGGCGGCGGCCATGCCGGCTGCGAAGCCGCGAGCGCCGCGGCGCGGATGGGCGCCAGGACCGCCCTCGTCACCCATCGCTTTGCGACCATCGGCGCGATGTCTTGCAATCCCGCCATCGGTGGGCTTGGCAAGGGTCATCTGGTCCGCGAGGTCGATGCCCTGGATGGTCTGATGGGCCAGGTCGCCGATGCCGGCGGCATCCAGTTTCGGATGCTGAACCGCCGCAAGGGACCGGCTGTCCGGGGACCGCGGGCGCAGGCCGATCGCCAGCTTTATGCCGCGGCCATGCAGACTGTGATCCAGGAGACTGCCAATCTCAGTGTGATCGAAGGCGAGGCGGATGAGCTGATCGTCTCGAACGGCCGGGTCACGGGCATTCGACTGGGCGAGGGGCGGGAGCTTGCCGCGGGTGCCGTCGTCATCACGACCGGGACCTTCCTGCGCGGACTGATTCATCTCGGGGAAAAGAACTGGCCCGCCGGCCGCGTCGGCGAGGCGCCGGCGATGGGACTTTCGGGTTCTTTCGAACGTGCCGGCTTTACCCTCGGCCGGCTAAAGACTGGCACGCCGCCGCGGCTGGATGGCGCCACCATCGACTGGACGGCGGTTGAGATGCAGCCGGGCGATGATCCGCCAGAGCCGTTCTCGGTCATGACGGACCGGATCACGACGCCGCAGATCCAGTGCGGGATTACCCGGACGACACCCGCCACCCATGAGGTGATCCGGGCCAATGTCCACCGCTCGCCGATGTACTCCGGCCAGATCAAGAGCAGCGGCCCGCGCTATTGCCCCTCGATCGAGGACAAGATCGTCCGCTTCGGCGATCGCGACGGACACCAGATCTTCCTTGAGCCGGAAGGGCTGAGTGACACCACGGTCTATCCCAACGGCATCTCGACATCTCTGCCGGAGGAAGTTCAGCTCGCCATCCTGGCGACCATTCCAGGGCTGGAGCGGGTGAAGATGGTCCGGCCGGGATACGCCATCGAATATGATCACGTCGATCCCCGCGAACTGGACCCGACCCTGCAGACCAAGCGTCTTCCGGGTCTCTTCCTCGCCGGACAGATCAACGGCACAACGGGCTACGAGGAAGCCGCAGCCCAAGGCGTCGTCGCGGGTCTGAACGCCGCGCTGGCCGCGAGCGGAGCCGAGCCGATCGTGTTCGATCGCGCCGACGGCTATCTCGGCGTGATGATCGACGACCTCGTGACCCGTGGCATCACCGAGCCGTATCGGATGTTCACCTCGCGGGCCGAGTACCGTCTGACTTTGCGGGCCGACAATGCCGACCAGCGCCTGACGGGCAAGGGGACTGCCCTGGGCTGCGTAGGGCAGGCGCGTTCACAGCGGCACGTGGCGAAGATGTCGGCTTTGGCATCGGCCAAGTCGCTCGCGCAGTCATTAGCGATCACGCCAAATGAGGCAGCCAGGCACGGCCTGGCGCTGAACCGGGACGGCCACCGACGCTCGGCATTTGAGCTGCTGGCCTATCCTGACATCGCGTGGTCCATGCTACGGGGTATCTGGCCGGAACTCTCCGCCATCGATCCGTCGATCGCGGTCCATCTCGAAATCGACGCCAAATACGATGTCTATCTCAAGCGCCAGACCGCCGACGTCGATGCCTTCCGGCGCGACGAGGGGCTGGTTCTCACCGACATCGATTATGCCGACGTGCCGGGCCTCTCCAACGAAGCGCGATCAAAGCTGGAGGCGGCGCGGCCGCGGACCGTGGGGCAGGCGGGTCGGCTGGATGGATTGACGCCGGCAGCGCTGGGCATCCTCGCGGCCTATCTGCGCCGCGAGGCCCGGCGCAAAACTTCGAAGGCGAGCGCATAGATTCTGTTTCACGTGAAACGCTGATGTGGGATGGGTGGAGCGCGGCGTACCCATCAGCCAGCGTCCTGACATTTGATGGGTAACGCTGCGCACCCATCCTGCGAACGCACTTTCGGGACCCTCATGGCGAAAGCCACCGTCCAAACCCCCTCGCCCATCCTGACTGCCGACAAGATCGCGGCGCTGGCACTCACTCCCGTTTCACGTGAAACGGAAGCGCGGCTGGATCGCTATCTCGAGCTCCTGGTGGAATGGCAAGCCAAGACAAATCTCGTCGCGCCCTCCACGCTTCCAACTCTGTGGACCCGCCATGTCGCTGACTCGCTCCAGCTCCTGAGCCTGGCGCCATCGGCGAAGGTCTGGGCCGACCTCGGCAGCGGCGGAGGTTTTCCGGGCGTGGTACTTGCGTGCGCGTTGGCGGAAACGCCAGGCGCCAAGGTTCACCTGATCGAGCGCAACGCCAAGAAGGCGGCCTTCCTCCGCGAGGCGATTCGCGTCACCGGCGCGCATGGGATCGTGCATTTGGCTGACATTGGAGATATTGTGGATAGAATCGGAAGCCGCGTCGATTGCGTCACAGCGCGGGCGCTGGCTCCGTTACATCAGCTAGTCGGTTACGCAGAACCCTTTGTAAGACAGGGCGCAAAAGCTTTGTTTCTCAAGGGTCAAGATGTAGAGTCTGAATTGACCGAAGCTACTAAATATTGGAATATTGAACCGCGACTCCATTCCAGCCGCACGGGCGGGCACGGCTGGATCGTCGAACTCGATCGGATCGAGCGGCGCAACCCCTCCGCGATCACAGATGGCGATCGGGCATGAGCGAATTAGATCAGATATATCAAGAGGGTAGGGAAGAGACGCCGCCACCCCATCCGCGCATCCTGTCGCTTGCAAATCAAAAGGGTGGCGTCGGCAAGACGACCACAGCGATCAATCTCGGTACAGCGCTCGCGGCAATTGGCGAGCGCGTACTGATCGTCGATCTCGATCCGCAGGGCAACGCCTCTACCGGCCTCGGCATCGATCGCCGCAATCGCAGCTGCTCGACCTATGACGTCTTGATCGGCGAAGCGCCGTTGCGCGAGGCGGTGGTGGCCACCGCGGTGCCGCGGCTGCACATCGCATCGTCGACCATGGATCTGTCGGGCCTCGAACTCGAACTCGGCACGACGCCCGGCCGTGCGTTCCGCCTGCGCGACGCGATCGCGGCGCTGAACAAGAATGCCGCGCCGGATACCGAGTACACCTACGTGCTGATCGAC
>PNLC01000204.1 GCA_013822885.1 Bradyrhizobium sp. | reverse complement strand
TCTTGAACTCGGAGAGGCTCATGCCGGCGTTGAGTTCGCGATATTGCGGGATGGTCTTGTAGCCCTCGAAGGCCTGCGCCCATTGCGCCTCGTTTAGCGGCGGCAGCGTGCCGGTGACGGGCTTCCACTCCACGATCGACAATCCGGACTCGGTCAGCCGCGTGGCGCCGCCGACCAGCACCATGACCGCGATCAGGGCGGCGACTACGATCAGCCACCATTTGACGGCGGAAGGTAGTGGGATCTCTCGGGCGGAACTGGCGGTCATTCACCGGTCTCGAAGCTGCCGGAAGGGCATGCTTGATTGAATTGGCGCGCCCCTTATAGTCCGACCCTCCCCGCGCGCAACCCGCCACGAGCCCCATATATCCGTCATGACGATACGCACCCGCAAATTCTTCGGAACCATCGCACTGCTGGTGCTGGTCGTGGTGTGGTCACTGATGGGAATGACGATCGCGCAGACGCCATGGCTTGCCAGTTCCGGCCTGCTGCAGGCGATTTTCTACGTCGTGGCGGGCCTGGGCTGGGTGCTGCCGGCTATGCCGATCGTCAGCTGGATGTCGCGGCCGGACCGCCCGGTCTAGGGCCTGACGCCTCTGGCCAGTTTCACCGGGGCAAACATCACGCCGGACAGCATCACGCGCATCAGGCGCAGCGAGCGCTGCCGTCCGTCCCAAGCGACCCGTGGCAGCGCATGCAGATCGGTGTAGCCCCGGGTCTCGACGACGCCGGGGACCGCTGAAACTGCGCTCGCGAACCCGGCTTCCTGCGCCATCATGGCATGCTCGCGGCGCCAGGAGTTCGGATCACCAATGGGATAGGCGAAATGCCTGACCTCGCGGTGCAAGGCCGTCTGCATGACAGCCTTGCCCATCGCGATCTCGCGCTGCGCATCGACCGCGCGCAGGTTGGACAGAACCGGATAGTTCACCGTCGCGCTGCCGATCGCCACCAGCGGATCGGCAGCAAGTTTTACCAAATCCTCCCACTCTATCGCCATGTCGCGCGATAGCGCCGCAAGGTCGACGGAATAGCGCGTGCAGAGATCGTTGATCGCGAAGGTGAGATCCTGCGGCGGCAGCGTGCGCATCCAGTTCGAGAGAAACTCGTAGGTCTGGTATTTGTCCGACGCCGTGCCGGTACCGAACCGCCGCTCCCTGCGATCGACCACCAGACTGATACGGTCTTCTTGCGCGATCAGGTCTTCCAGCGCGAGCCACCAGGCTTCGCCGAGCCCGTCCGGAAATGCGGTCGGCAGGTAGACCGTGAACGGCACGCCGTGCTTCGACAGCACCGGATAGGCCGATGCGATCACATCCTTGCAGCCGCCGTCGAAGGTCACGCAGGCGAATCGATTGGGCTGCGGCAGCGTCACGGCGCGACGGCACGCCTCGTCCATCGATACCAGATCGAATCTCCAGCGCTTCAGCGCGCGGATCACCCGGTCGAGAAATTGCGGCGTGATCTCCCGCCACCGGTTGGGCTGGAACGGCTCGGTGCGGCGCGGCCGCACGCGCTCGAACCGCAAGATGACGCCGGCGCCGCCGGTCTGCCGCTGCTTCAGCCTGAAGTAACCGCTGAAATAAGCCAGCTCCATCCGCGCCCGCCGCAGGATCCCGATCTCCGACACCAACGTTTCGTCCCCAACTGCGGCCGCGCGATCCAGGCGCACCGGAATTACCATTACGCTTTGTTGACGTTTCCCTGCGAAGGTCGGCGAAAGCCACAATAGCAAACATTCATATAACACGGGCTCTGCGATGACCATGGCTGCCGCGATTGAAGACCGCACAGCGGATCCAAACGCATGGTCGAGCGCAAGCCGCATCAAGAGCGTCGATATCGTGCGCGACCTCGCATCTGCCGAGGCTGTCTGGCGCAGCCTGGAAGGCCCGCAGGCATCGTTCACGCCGTATCAGCGCTTCGATTTTCTCAAACCATGGCAGGCTAACGTCGGCGCGCGCGAGGGGCTTGCTCCCTTCATCGTGATCGCCTTCGACGCGAGCCGCCGTCCGCTGCTGCTGTTGCCGCTCGCCCTCCGGCACGCCTATGGCGCGCGCTGTGTCAGCTTCATGGGCGGCAAGCATTCGACCTTCAACATGGCGCTGTGGGACCATGATTTCGCCGCAAGTGCGACACCCGCCGATCTCGACGGACTTGTATCGGCGATATCGCAGCGCTCCGAAGCCGACGTGCTCGCGTTGCACCAGCAACCGGTTCGCTGGCGCGACATGCCAAACCCGCTCGCCCTGTTGCCGCATCAACATTCAGCGAACGATTGCCCGTTGCTGACGATGGAGCCCGGCGCCGCGCCCACCGCTCTCATCAGCAACTCGTTCCGCCGCCGCCTCAAGGGCAAGGAGCGCAAGCTGCAGGCCCTGCCCGGCTATCGTTCTCACATTGCCTCGACGGAGGCGGACATCACCCGGCTGCTCGACTGGTTCTTCCGCGTCAAGCCGCTGCGCATGGCCGAACAGAAGCTGCCCAACGTGTTCGCCGATCCCGGCATCGAGGATTTCGTCCGCAGCGCCTGCACCACGAAGCTCGCCGACGGCAGGCACGCCATCGATATTCACGCGCTGGAATGCGACGAGGAAGTCATCGCGATCTTTGCCGGCGTCGCCGACGGCTATCGCTTCTCGATGATGTTCAACACCTACACGATGTCGCCGCATTCGAAATACAGCCCCGGCCTGATCCTGATGCGTGACATCATCGATCACTACGCCGCGCGGAACTATCGCGCGCTCGACCTCGGCATCGGATCGGACGATTACAAGCGGCTGTTCTGCAAGAGCGACGAGCCGATCTTCGACAGCTTCATCGCACTGAGCCAGCGCGGCAAGTTCGCGGCCAGCGTCATGTCCGGCCTCAACCGCACCAAGCGGCTGGTAAAGCACAATCCGGCGCTGTTAGAGATGGCGCAGAAACTGCGCAGCGCGTTCAGCTGATAGAGATATATCGTCACGCCGCTACCACACGCGGGCCCGGTTTGACCGCATCGGAAGCCTGGCAGGGCTTCTCCAGTATCGTCACTTCCGAGAAGCCGACCTCGGTGAGCTGATCGCACATCAACGTGCGCGCCTCCGGCGACATCGAGACATCAGGCACCAGCACCGCACGCGCCTGCGACATCAGCAGGTCCGCCGGAAGATCGGAAGCCGAACCGGCATCCAGCAGCACATGGTCATAAACCCGTAGCAGCGCGTCGAGCGCGAGCACCAGTCGGGGTGATTGCAGTTGGACGCGATCGAAGCCCGGACGGCCGGCACTGACGAGATGGGCCCGCGACAACCGATCCCTGGTGATGATCTGCGTAAACGACGCTTCACCTTGCATCAGTTCGGCAAGCCCCGGCGCCACCGGATCGACGGACGCCGCTGATATCATCGGCGAGGCCGCCGAAAGATCGACCAATACGACCTTCGCCTGCCGCGCCATCAGCCGCGCCAACGTCAACGCGGTCCGCGTGATGCTGTCGCCCGATGCCGTACCGAGCACGGTCACCTTGCACGCCGCGGCGCCGGCGCCATTAAGATCATCCGCCAGTCGCTCGACCTCATCGGGCTCCGGCGCAATCTCCGTACCGGAAAAATCCGCGGACGGTTCACGCAAGGCCAGCGCGGGAGCGTCGTCTGCCTCAACGACGGAAACGACTGGAAGCTCTGGCACAATCCCCGGCGCACGTACCGGCTCATGAACAAACGCCGGAACGACTTCCGCCGGAGGCGCGTAGACAGTCGCAGCCCGCGGCGCGGTCATGCGCAGCAGTTCGCCCGTCGCAATGGCGCCGCTGGTGAGCAGCAACGTCGCCAGCGTCGCGATCAGCACGATCGGCAGCTTCTTCGGATAGGCCGGGGTATTGGAAACGGTGGCGCGCGAAATGATGCGGCCATCGGCCGGCGCCGCCTCGATGTTCTCGCGGGTATTGGCTTCGCGATATTTGGCGAGATAGGATTCTAAGAGGTCGCGCTGCGCTTTCGCCTCGCGTTCGAATGCGCGAAGTTGCACATCCTGGCCGTTGGTCGAGGATGCCTGCTTCTTCAGCTGATCGAGGCTGGCGACCAGGCCCTCGAGCCTTCCAGCGGCGATGCGCGCGTCATTTTCCAGCGAACGGGATACCTTCCCCGCCTCCTCGCGCAACTGGCGATCGAGATCGGCAAGCTGGGCCTTGAGTTCCTTGATGCGGGGATGGCCATCGAGCAGCGTCGAGGACTGCTCGGCAAGTTGTGCGCGCAACGTCACCCGCTGCTCGGACAGGCGGCGGACCAGTTCGGAGTTGAGCACTTCGGAAGCCTCGATGGGCTTGCCGCTCTGGAGCATGTCCTTGATCAGCCGCGCCTTCGATTCGGCATCCGATTTCAGCGCGCGGGCATTGTTCAGCTGCGTATTGATCTCGCCCATCTGCTGGTTCGACAGCGTGGTGTTGTTGGTGCCGACGAACAGGCTCGACTTGGAGCGGAAATCCTCGACGCGCGATTCGGCCTCCGCGACCTTCCTGCGCAGGCTCTCGATTTCGCCTGCCAGCCACTGGCTTGCGGATTTCGCCTGCTGCTGCCGCGCGTCCTGCTGCAGTACCAGATAGCCTTCCGCGATCGAATTGGCGACGCGCGCAGCGAGTTCTGGATCGCGCGACTGGAATTCGACGACGATGACGCGGGACTTGTCGACGGCGTAGGCCGTGAAGCGCTCGTAATAGGCCTCCAGCACGCGCTCTTCCGGCGTCAGCGAGAATGGGTCGCGGCCGATGCCGAACAAAGCCAGCATCGACTTCAGCGGCGAGAAACCTCGCAGCACCGGATCGAACTCCGGGAGTTCGGCAAGCTTGTTCTTCTTGATGATCTCGCGGGCCAGATCGCGCGACTGCAATAGCTGCACCTGGCTCGTCACGGCTTCGGCATCGAGCGGGTTGCGCTCCTCGTTGCGCTCGCCATTCGGCCGCAGGAAAACGCTTTCCCGTCCGTCGATCAGGATGCGAGCTTCCGACTTGAACCGGGGGGTGACCATGTTGACCGCGACGAGCGACAGCACGAGGGCCAACAGCGTTGGAAGAATGATCCAGCCGCGCTTGCGCAGCAGCGCCTGGCCGAGCGCGTGCAGGTCCAGATCGCCGGTCGCCGATGGCATCGAGACCGGGGGCGCGGGCGTCGCGACCGTTTGCACTACCGTCTCGTCGTTGCATGCACGCCAGAACGCCAAACGCATCGCACACTCCCGCGGACGCACCCGCGCCACTGCGGTCGATTACACTCCATTATGGTTGCCGCTGGGTTAATTCGCGCGGTTTGCCGCAGCCGGAATGGCGCCCCGCGACAGCGTGATCATTTTTTGTTAACCATGAAAGCCCTTAATCGGACGGCTACTTTTTACAGGATTCCATCGATGCGACGCGTGACCGTTTCATACCCACCCATGGTTGTCGCACCTGCGATCGCAGGCGGCATGGGCGCCCGTCGCGGCCGCCGGTTCTGATCATGTCCGTTGTCGATAGCCGGCCGCTTCGTATCCTGCACGCGACGCGCGCGCCCGTTGGCGGCATCTTTCGCCATATCCTCGATCTCGCCAACGGCCAGGCCGACCGTGGCCACCATGTCGGCATCATCGCCGACAGCCTGACCGGCGGCGAACGCGCCGAGCAGGCGCTGGCGGAGATCGCGCCTCGCCTCAAGCTCGGCGTTCATCGACTGGCCATTCGCCGTGAACCGCACCCGGCGGATTTTCAGGTGTGGGCGAGCTTTCAGCGCTTCATCCGGCAATTGGAGCCCGACGTGCTGCATGGCCATGGCGCCAAGGCCGGCGCCTTCATGCGTCTCAAGACCGCGTCCAGGGACAAGATCAGGGTCTACACTCCGCACGGCGGCTCGCTGCACTATCCGCTGACCACGCTCAAGGGCAACGTCTACGCCCGCATCGAGCGCGCGCTGATGAACGATACGGACCTGTTCCTGTTCGAAAGCGCGTTCGCGCGCGACACCTATCAGCGCACCATCGGCACGCCAAAGGGGCTGGTGCGCTGCGTGTTCAACGGCGTCACCGCCGGCGAATTCGATCCGGTCGTAAAGGCCGAGGATGCGACCGAGCTGATGTATGTCGGCGAGTTCCGCCACATCAAGGGCGCCGACCTCCTGGTCGATGCGGTGGCGCGGCTGCGCGCCGACGGCCGGCCCGTGAAGCTGACGCTTGCGGGCGATGGCGAGGAAACCGCAAGCATCAAAGCCCAGGTCGAACGGCTCGGCCTCGGCGAGGCCGTGCGCTTCATCGGCCACGTCAAGGCACGCCAGGGCTTCTCCAAGGGCTCGCTGCTCGTGGTCCCCTCCCGTGGCGATTCGATGCCCTATGTCGTGATCGAGGCCGCTGCCGCCGGCATTGCCATGATCGCCGCCAATGTCGGCGGCATCCCCGAGATTTTCGGCCCCTTCACCGACGCCCTGTTCGCTCCCGGCAATCCCGCTGCCATGGCCGAGGCCATCGCGCGCGCGCTGGATGACCCCGCCGCGACGCAGGAACGGGCCAAGTCGCTGCGCGAGCGAATCTTCATGCACTTCTCCCAGAAAGCCATGGTCGAAGGCGTGCTCGCCGGCTACCGCGACGCGTTTGCCAATCGTTAACCGTCCTTTACCAACGTAACTGTTTCTTCCGATTTGTCTCGTAAGCCCGTGGTGTCGGGAAATCCGCACCTGCAAGCGCACACGCACGCTTGCTCAAGAACGGATTTGGACAAAACGGACTTGGTCAAGTGGAACAGATTAACGCTCGCTCGATGATCAGTGCCGCGGCAACGGCCGCGGTCAACGCCACCATTGACCGGCCGCCGACCGAACGGCGGCGCAGGCTGTCGCCGGCCGCCCTTGCCGTCACCAACCGGAAAGTCGGTCGCGCCTATTCGCCGATCGTGATCACGGGCGCGGTTCGCCTCGTCGATTTCGTGATGCTGAGCGCCATCGGCATCTCGCTCTATTTCGCCTATGTCGTCCGCCTCGGCAGCTTCAGCTGGGAGTATATCGCGGCGATCTTCGCCATGACGGCATCGGCCGTGCTCTGCTTCCAGGCTGCCGACATCTATGACGTCCAGGTATTCCGCGGCCAGCTTCGCCAGATGTCGCGGATGGTTTCATCCTGGGCGTTTGTGTTCCTGCTGTTCATCGGCGCATCCTTCGTCGTCAAGCGCGGTGGCGATATTTCGCGCCTCTGGCTCACGGCCTTCTTTTTCACCGGTCTTGCAGCGCTGGTGACTGAGCGCATATTCCTGCGATCCCTCGTCCGGCGCTGGGCCCGGCAGGGCCGGCTCGACCGCCGCACCATCGTCGTCGGCGCGGACGAGAGCGGCGAACAGCTCGTTCAGGCGCTCAAGGCCCAGGATGATTCA